>NZ_JAMQHY010000034.1:0-30007 GCF_023845705.1 Clostridium sp. ZBS15 | reverse complement strand
GCTTATGCATATATCAACATGCTACTAAAACAGAGCCAAAATAAAAAATGAAGAGGTGAATATATTGATTATTGAATTAGAAAAAGAATTATTAAAACTTTCTAATATAAAAAAATCTATATTTGAAATGAGTGAATCTCTTTGACAAAGAATATTTGGAAAAACAATTAAGTGAATTGGAATTTCAAATGCAAGAAGATGGCTTTTGGAATGATACTAAAAGAGCAGAAGAGATAACTAAAGAGAGTAAAAGAATAAAAGACAAGATTCAAAGAGTAGAAAGTGTTCAATCTAAGCTTGATGATATTGAAGTTTTAAAAGAAATTATGGATGATGACGATGAAGAATCTGCATATGAAATAATTAATAATATAAAAGAGATTGAAGAAGAAATTGATAATTATAATATGGAAATTCTATTGTCAGGTGAATATGATAAGAATAATGCAATACTTACATTACACGTAGGTGTTGGAGGTACAGATGCAAATGATTGGACAGAAATGCTTCTTAGAATGTACACAAGATGGTGTGAAAAGAAGAATTATAAAGTTGAAATGATTGACTTACTTGAAGGTGATGAAGCCGGGATAAAGAGCGTTACTCTAAAAGTCATAGGAGAATATGCTTATGGATATCTTAAAGCTGAAAAAGGAATTCATAGATTAGTTAGAATATCACCTTTTAACGCTAATGGTAAAAGACAAACATCATTTGCTTCAATGGAAGTATTACCAGAGCTTACAAAAGAACAAGATATTGATATAAGGTCAGAAGATATTAAAATTGATACTTATAGGGCATCAGGGGCTGGAGGACAACATATAAACAAAACTGACTCAGCAGTGAGAATAACACATCTTCCTACCGGTGTTGTAGTACAATGTCAAAATGAAAGAAGTCAGTTTTCTAATAAAGATACAGCAATGGGAATGCTTAAAGCAAAGTTAATAGAATTAAAAGAAAGAGCTCATAAAGAAAAAATTGAAGATTTAACTGGAGAATTAAAAGATATGGGATGGGGAAGTCAAATACGTTCATATGTATTTCACCCATATAATTTAGTTAAAGACCATAGAACAAATGTAGAAGTTTCTAATGTTACTGCAGTTATGGACGGAGATTTGGATTTATTTATAAATTCATACTTAAAGAGCTTAAAATAAAAAAAGTTGAGGGTTAATGAAAAATTTTTAACTCTCAACTTTTTTGATTTATTCACTTAAAAAATCTAGCATAGTTGATTTACAAAAAAATATATACTAATTAGAAAAACAAAATTTAAATTACACGAATTTTATTTTTATTAACGTATTGTTTTAATTTTTTCTTGATAGTGGGTAAAAAGAATATAAATAAGAATAAAGCAAATAAAAATAAAATAAAATTATGACTATAAAAGACTAATCTAAAATCATCATAAGCATAATTAGAAATTTCATCTTTAACAAGAGAATAAACATCATCAATTGCTTTGGTATCAATATACTCTACTTTATCATTTAGCGTATGAATTTTAGAGGTATCAGAATGACATAATGTAATAGAATCCATTCCCATATTAGTAAAACTTGCATGATCACTACAATCTTCAAATGCAATTTTATAATCGATATTTTTATTTGAACAGATTGTTTTTAATGAATTTAATAAATTTATATTAGCATCTTTATTACTTTTGCATACTGATCCACTCATTATAGAAATAGGGGTATTAGCAGCACCAATCATATCAAAATTAATAATTTCACTATTTTTTATAAGATTTTCATGATTTTGAGCAAAATTTGAAGATCCAAGTAATCCAAACTCTTCTCCAGTTAATGCTACAAAAATAATATCTCTTTTTGGTTTTATGAAACTTGATAAATTTTTAGATAACTCCATTAAAAAAGCTGTACCAGAAGCATTATCTAATGCACCGCCATAACAATTATTTAAATAATCTTGTCCTACATGATCGAAATGAGCAGTAATTACAAGTGGCGGTAAATTTTTAGACGTTCCATTTATTACTCCAACTACATTAGAGGTTGATTTTTCATGCTTAGAATAAGGAAGAGTAATTTTTATTATATTATTGCTTCTTAAAGAATCTAGTATATTGTTATATAACTCAGTAGTTATAGCAATTGAAAATTGATAATCAGATTTATCATTAAAGGAACTTCTAAAAGAAAAGTTGTTACATGAAGGTGTATAAAACAAATATATTTTTTCATCATGTTTTATTGTTAAAGAAGTAGGGAAAATGTTAAGAATATCTTCTTTATTAAAAGTAACTGAACTTTCATTAAAATTAAGCAAGTCCTCTTTATAATCAACACCATATTTGTAATCATATAAGATTTTATCATCATTTAATATTTTAAATGAGGGATTATTTCCATTCTTAAATGGTGTATTAACATAAAAACTTTCTTTATAATTTTCAGTTAATGGAACTAAACCAATATCTTTAAACCAATTTTCTATAAAATCAGCAGTTTTTTCATTTCCGCTTGAGCCTGTTAATCTACCTTCATATTCATCAGATGAAATTATTTTAATATTATTTTTAACGTTTGAAGAGTTAAAGTGATAATATGTAGTTTGAAGAAATATTGAAAATACTAGAGCTATAAATACTAATAATAAACTACTGTAATAAATAATCTTTTTCATTGTTAACCTCTCTTAAATTATTTCTCATAGTAGAGTTTATTAATAATTGATTAACAATATGAACTATATTTTTATATAAATATAAATGTAAAATAAAAAAGACACAATGTAAATAGTTACACAAAAAGAAATAATTGAAAAACAAAATTAAATAAGTTAAAATATGGTGTACATAATTTATAATTGGAGGCATTATTTATGGAGAATATTTCAAACAATCAAGTTCCACAAGAAGTGAAAAAGTGGAATTGGGGAGCATTTATGCTAAATATATTTTGGGGAATAGGTAATAATAGTTATCTTCCTCTTTTATGTTTAGTTCCTCTACTTAACATAGTATGGATATTTGTATGTGGAGCAAAAGGAAATGAATGGGCATGGAAAAAAGGAAGTTATTCAAGTGCTGAAGAATTTTTATTAGTTCAAAAAACTTGGAATAAAGCAGGACTAGCATACTTTGTGTTTACATTCGTAGTAATATTATTATACATATTTGTTTTTAGTGCATTAATAGCTGGATTATCATCTACAATGTATTATTAAAAACAACATAAAAAATATAAGCTATTCGTATTTTATGTGAATAGCTTATATTTTTTATTTATACTTTTTTATAAAACATGTCAATAATGCAATAAATAGATGTAAAAGCTAAGCAACTATAAATATACATATTTAATCCAGATTCCAATATAGAAATTATTCCACCAATAATTAAATTTAATATTATTACTATGTTAATAAACTTAAAAAGTTTGGAATTAGTAGTTAAGATTACATTTATAGCTGAAAATATAGTTAATATAAGAGTCAAAAAATAAAATATGTTTCTTAAATCTTCAGAGTAATCTATAACTTTTAACTTATTTAAAGATAGTACTAATATAAAAAATAATAATAAGAATGAAGTAACTTTATTAACAACTTTAATCATCTGCAGCACCTCTTATTACAAATATTTCCAATTATAATTATACAGTTAGCTTTACATAAGAGCAATAAAAATATAGGATATATTACATTTAATGTAAATTCAAAAAGCTAATTATTTAAAAGCTATGTTAGCTTTTAAAATTAATATAGTGTTTAATTTTATGTTTTGGTTAATATATACATATAATATTGCTATTAATGTAAATAAGTTTATAATATTAGTAGTCACTTAGATATTTTATAAAGTTTATTTATTTAGAAGTATGTTAATACTTTAATATAAACAGTTAATTATAAAACAGAGTGGATAATTTAATATAGTCATTAGGAGGAAAGCATGAAATCTATAGAAGAAAGATTAGCAGCAGAATTGAATTTAGGATTAACTCAAATTAACAATGTAGTAAGTCTTTTAGATGATGGAAATACAGTTCCGTTTATATCAAGATATAGAAAAGAAGCAACAGGAGGTCTTTCTGATGAAGTGTTAAGAAAGTTATCAGAAAGACTTACTTATTTAAGAAATCTAGATGAAAGAAAAGATGACATTAAAAGATTGATTAATGAGCAAGGAAAATTAAATACTGAAATAGAAAATGCATTAGAAAAAGCAACAACATTAACAGAAGTTGAAGATATATATAGACCATATAAACCGAAAAAGAAGACTAAAGCTACAATAGCTGTAGCAAAAGGATTAAAACCATTTGCAGAATTAATACAAGGTGGAGTTTTTAAAGGAAATTTAAATGAAGAAGCATCTAAATACATTAATGAAGAAAAAGGTGTATTAAAGGCAGAAGAAGCTGTTCAAGGTGCATTAGATATAATTGCAGAAAATATATCTGATGAGGCTAAATTTAGAAAACATATAAGAGAATTAATTATAAAAGAAGGTTTTATAGAATCAAAAGGTGATTCAAAAGATACTACTCCTTATGAAATGTATTATGATTATAAGGAAGAAGTTAAAAAGATACCTCCACATAGAATATTAGCTATTAATAGAGGAGAAAAAGAAAAAGTATTAAGTGTAAAAATTACAGTTAATGAAGATAAAATAATAAGATATTTAGAAAATAATATTTTAACTGGAAATGAAGTTTTAGATGAAAAATTAAAACTTTCTATAAAGGATTCTTTAAAAAGATTAATATACCCATCAATAGAAAGAGAAATAAGAAATGAATTAACTAATATTGGTGAAGAGGGTGCTATAAATATATTTAAAGAAAATTTAAAAGCATTATTATTACAAGCACCTATAAAGGGTAAAGTTGTAATGGGGTTTGATCCGGGGTTTAGAACAGGATGTAAGATTGCAATATTAGATGAAACAGGTAAGTTTTTAGAGAATACAGCGGTATACCCTACGCTACCTAAGAGAGATATTGCTGGAACTAAAAAAACATTAAAAGAATTAATTTACAAGCATGATGTAGATGTTATATCTCTTGGAAATGGTACAGCTTCAAGAGAATCAGAAGAAGTCATAGCTGAAATGATAAAAGAGATAAAAGAAGAAAAAGGAAAAGAAGTATCATATGTAATTGTATCTGAGGCAGGGGCATCAGTTTATTCAGCATCAGAGCTTGCAACTAAGGAATATCCTAATTTAGATGTTACTGTAAGAGGAGCTATATCAATAGGTAGAAGACTTCAAGATCCACTTGCAGAACTAGTAAAGATTGATCCAAAGGCTATAGGTGTAGGTCAATATCAACATGATGTTACTCCTAAAAAATTAGAACAATCATTAGCTGGTGTGGTTGAAGATTCTGTTAATACTGTTGGCGTGGATTTAAATATAGCAACACCATCTTTATTAACATATATATCAGGAATAAATTCTACTATTGCACAAAACATTGTAGCCTATAGAGAAGAACTAGGACAATTTAAATCAAGAAAAGAATTACTAAAAGTAAAGAGGCTAGGTCAGAAGGCATATGAGCAATGTGCAGGATTTTTAAGAGTTTCTGAAAGTAAAGAATACCTTGATAATACGTCTGTGCATCCAGAGTCATATAATGTTGCAAAGAAGTTAATTGAAACATTAGGATATAATAAAGATGATTTAAAAAATAATAATTTAGATGATATAGATAAGAGAGCAGAACTAAATGGAATAAGTAAATTAAGTAATGACTTAGATATTGGAGAACTTACATTAAAAGATATAATAAAGGAATTAAAGAAGCCAGGTAGAGATCCTAGAGATGAAATGCCAACACCTATATTAAAAACTGGAATAATAGAACTTAAAGATTTAAAGCCAGGAATGGTTTTAAATGGAACAGTAAGGAACGTATCTGACTTTGGAGCTTTTGTTGATATAGGAGTTCATCAAGATGGCTTGGTTCATAAAAGTCAAATGGCAAATAGGTTTGTAAAACATCCATTAGATATTGTAAAGGTTGGAGACATAGTAAAGGTTAGTATTTTAGAAGTGGATCCAAAAAGAAAGAGAATTTCTTTAAGCATGAAAGATGTAGATACAAAATTCGATGCTTAAAATAAAGAATTAAACTATTTTAAAATAGTATTAATATTATAAAAAGTTTATAATAGATAAGCTAATAAAAAGACTGTTTCAAAATAATTTTAGAGAAATATTATTTACGAAACAGTCTTTTATAATTAATTATTTGTTCACAATATAACTTAAATTGGGGGAGTTACGCATGGATAAGAAAAAAATTTATACTAATAGAAAAAATATAGTTATATTAGCAATTATATGCTGCATTTTATGGGGAAGTGCATACCCAGCTATAAAGGTTGGTTACCAATTATTTAATATAGGATCAAATGATATATGTTCAAAATTAATATTTGCAGGGTATAGATTTGCTATTGCAGGTATTCTGGTATTATTGCTAGAAGTAATTAATAAAAAAAATATATTTAATTATTCATTAAGAGAATTTGGAGAAATGACTTTATTAGGTTCTACTCAAACAGCTCTTCAATACATATTTTTTTATATTGGATTATCTTATACAACAGGAGTAAGAGGATCTATAATAAATGGAACAGGGACATTTGCAAGTATAATATTAGCTCATATAATATACAAAAACGATAAATTAAATTTTAATAAAGTTATAGGATGTATTATAGGATTTGTTGGTGTAATTATTGTTAATTTAAATGGTAAAGCAATTACAGGACAAGCATTTTCTATGAGAGGAGAAGGTTCTCTTATGATAGCAGCAATAATTTTTGCTGCATCAGCAATATATGGTAAAAAAATTACTCAAAATAAAGATGCATCAATAGTTACTGGATATCAATTACTTATAGGTGGAATTATATTAAGCATATTAGGATTTGTATTTGGAGGACATTTAAAAGGATTCACTTCAAAATCAACTATGCTTTTAATATATATGGCTTTATTATCATCAATAGCATTTGCTATTTGGAGTCAATTATTAAAATTTAACAAGGTTGGAGTAATATCAGTTTTTAATTTCTTAGTGCCTATATTTGGAACGTTATTATCAGCTATATTTCTTAAGGAAAATATATTTGATATTAAAATTTTAATATCTTTAATACTAGTTTGTTCAGGAATTTTTTTAGTTTATAATGAAAAAGCCATTAAATTAACAAAGATAAATTTAGATAAAGAATAAAAATTACTATTAGTTAATCAGTATACTAATTTTAAGATATGAGAAGTTATGGAATATTAAAAATTACTTAATATATTTTTAAATTCCATAATTTTCTTGTTTTATAAATGAAAATAGTAAATATTCACAAAATAATAACGAAAATATTAGTAAAGGAGGTAGTTATGGAGATAATTTTTGAGTACGAAGGAAAAGGGAATTTAGAAGTTAATAGTGTGGCTGTTATAGGAAGCTTTAATAATTTTGATCATACAAAAGGGAATATGGTAAGAGAAGGAAGCAAATGGGTTTTAAAATGTGATCTTTTAGAAGGAGAGCATTATTACAAATTTCTTATAAATAATGAATTAAAACTTAATGATTCATCAGCAAATATATATTTACCAGATGATAATGAGGAGCTTTGGTCTGTAGTTATAATAAATGATAAAAATCAAAGAATGTATAACAATAATCAATATACTGTTCATGTTGATTCGTATAATGTGACTTGCAATATCAATGAAGAACAAAAATCAGCAAATAAAAAGAATTTTAATGTATTATTAGATAAAAAAGTTGTTACAAGATTGGGTTTCACTAATGTAACAGGATTGCATAGCATTACAACAGCATGGTTTACCCCTAAGGGAGAATTGTTTCAAGTAGTAGAAAATAATTTATTTGCTACAAAAGATAATGAAAAAGATCCAATATTAATGTGGTTTTGGATGGAATTAAATGATAGTCATAAAAATAACTGTGGAATTTGGACAATTAAATTATTTATTGATGGAGAATTTGTTTTAGAAGATCAAATCAAATTGTTAGAAAACACTTCTTATACGGCTCAAGGAAAAATGAATTATTAAATACTGAAAGTGAAGTGATTAAATATGATAAAAGCTATCAATATTAACACAAATTTTAATGAAAACATAAATAATATAAATCAAAAAAATAGTAAAGTTCAAAGTAAAAAAACTATATCTAGTAATGAAAATAATATGAACATTGATGAATACAAAGCATCAATTTTAAAAGATGCTTCTACAGAAAATGAAGTGTCTAAAGTAAAAAATACAACTAAAAGTTCGCTTGGAAACTTTTTTGAAGGATTAACATCTACTGCAAATGCGGTAAAAAAGGCAGTAACATCAGTAGTTGATAATGTAAATAAAACAATTATATCTGTAAGTGAAAGCGTTAAAAATACTGTGAATTCAGTTTCTAAAAGTGTAATAGATGCTTCAAATGCAATCAATAAGACTATAATGAACGTTTCTAAATCAGTAACAAATACTATAAATAAAACATCATCACAAATAGCTAGTACGGTAAAACAAGTAACAACTACAGCATCGGAATTGAAAGAAGTTGCTTTAAATGTAAAAAATGCTGTTACTGATATGATTAGTGTTGGAAGTAAGACATTAGTATCTGTATCTTCTGATGTATTAGAAGTATCAGGTAAGATTGGAAGCACTGTAGTAGGAATTAAAATGGCGACAAGTAATCCTAATGATAATATAATAAAAAAGACAGTAGCAACTTTTAACATTGTAAAAAATGGAGTCGATTCAATAAAAGAGCCTATTGGTAGAATTAAAAATACTCTAGTTAAAGGGTACGAAGACATGTCTAAGAGTTATGGTGAAGTAGTAAATAATTTTAACAAATTAAAGGACTCAATGGATATTGCAAAAGATATTCCTAATACAATAATTTCTACTAGTAAAGATGTTATATCAAATGTAAAGTTTGTAGCAAGTGAAATTAAAGACGGAAGTATTAATGTATTTAATACTTTAAAGAGTACTACAACTGAAGTTAAAAATACTGTTTTCAATGGAATTGAAGAAGTAAGTAATACTGTTAAAGAAAATTATGAAAGCTGTAAAAATGATGTTACAGAATCAATAGATACAATAAAAAATAATAACAGTATGTTTTCTCCAGAATTAGCATAATTAATATTACATCTGTTTAAGTAAAGTGTTGATATATGCATAAGCAAAGTTGATTTAGTAATTGAATTTAGGAACAATGTTAATTTGCCTAGTGCATATATCAACATATATTTAAAGTATATACATATCATAAAAAATTTTAAAAAAGTAAATAATATATATACTGTTTAAAAATGTGTTGTAAAAATTATTTTAAGAATATATAATGAATGTATAGTAAAAAATAATTTAATACTTATATCTTCAGGGCAGGGTGTAAATCCCTACTGGCGGTAAAGCCCGCGAGCTAAATTTATAGCAGATTCGGTGTAACTCCGAAGCCAACAGTATAGTCTGGATGAAAGAAGGTAACCTATTAGGAATTAAGATAGTTTTATTCTTAATAATTTAGTATATGCCCTGATGTATTTATGCATCAGTTTTTTTGTTTTTTAGAGAGTTATGAAATGTAATTTTTAGCATACAATTTATATAAAATGTGCTTTAAGAAAACATAAAATCTAAAGAATAAAAATATTAAATTTAAGAACAACTTAATTTGTAATTTAATCTTACAAAGAGTAGTAAAACGTTATCTTAAGACTTAATAAGCTACACCAGGGAGATAATCTTTTGGGAGGCGTAAAAATGAACAAAAACACAAACAAAACAATTAAAATTTCATTATTATCAGCATTAGCACTTATACTTATGTACTTTGAAATTCCTTATCCAGTATTTCTATGGCTTAAAATTGATTTAAGTGATGTGCCAGCATTATTAGGAGCATTTGGATTTGGACCATTGGCAGGTATAACTATAGAATTAATTAAAAACATATTGATTCTTTTAATTAAAGGAAGTCAAAGTGGATTTGTTGGAGAACTTGCTAACTTTTTAGTTGGAGTATCTTTAATATTACCAGCAGGAATTCTTTATAAAAGAAATAAATCTAAAAAATCAGCTATTTTAGGAATGATTTTAGGTGGAGTTTGTATTGAAATTATAGGAATTATCTCAAATGTATATTTGCTTTTACCAGCATATGGTATGCAAATGAGCAGTGCAGAATTATTAAGATATGTTACTGTGGGTTTAGTACCTTTTAATGGAATAAAAGCTATATTGGTATGTACATTAACATATGTTTTATATAAAAAGGTGTCTGTATCTATATTTAAGGCAGAACCTAACTTTGGAAGTCCAGAAAAAAACTCAAAGACTATAACTGAATGATTAAATATATAAAAATAATTCGTAGGCTAAATTAGCTTACGAATTATTTTTTTCATCTATACGCCACATAATTATTGCATCTTCTTTATTATCTTGATAATAATTTTTCCTCACTCCTTGCTCTACAAATCCATATTTTTTGTATAATTCTTGAGCAGGAATATTGCTAGCTCTTACTTCTAAAGTATAAGCATTACAATTAGCACTTTTAGTTAATTTAACTAATTCACCTAATAAAGCAGAAGCAACATTTTTTCTTCTAAAATTAGGATGTACAGCTATATTTGTGATATGGGCTTCATCTATTATTATCCAAGCGCCTATAAAACCTATAACTTTATCATCACATTTGGCAACTATATAATTAGCAAGAGGATTTGCTAATTCTTGAATATATGATTCTTTACTCCAAGATGTAGGGAAACTTAATAAGCTAATTTCTAAAACATCATCAACATCAGTTTCAGTCATTAAACTAGTTGTTAGTTTCACTTTTTAATTTCATCCTTTTTTCATATTCCCTCTCAGCTTGAGGTTTTTTTAAATAAAATGGAGCAGAGTTAGAATCATCATATTCACCATCTTTTAGTTTTAGTAGTCCTAATTCACCCAATGAAGAAGCTCTAACTAAATTAAGATGATTTGGTGGAAAGAAACAATTATTACAATTTTCTAATATGTATTCCTTTGTATTATTAAGTCCATCACCAATGAACATAACATTTTCTCCTTTTTCATTAAGCATATCAACTAGCTCATTTATATCAAGAGCAGAGTAATCCATTATTTGTTCTAACTTTCCGTTACAAGATTTATATAAGGCAGTATAAACATTGTTTCTTAATGCATCCATTACAGGACAGATTATACCGTTAAATGGAGCAATACTATATGCAAGTGCATCAAGACTAGAAATACTTACATAAGGTTTATTTCCCCCAAAGCTTAATCCTTTAATTGTAGCCATTCCAATTCTTAAACCTGTAAAAGAACCAGGGCCTTTAGATACTACAAAGCCATCTATAGAATCAATATCTAAATTACAGTTTTCTAATAAATTTTCTACTAAAGTCATTAATATAGTAGAGTGCTCTTTTTTATTGTTTAAAGTTATTTCTCCTAGTAATTTATCATCTTCAAGTAAAGCAGCAGTTGCAACTTTTGAAGATGAATCTATACTTAGTATAATCATATTTTTAACTCCTTTATATATTCATATTTTTTGCCGTAAGGTGTTAATGTTATCTTTCTATAATTATCACCTTTTTCTAAATCTTTTTCTATATTTATATGAAGAAACTCATCAGGAAGAATATCTTCAATATAATTTGCCCATTCTATGATAGACACACTATCAGAAAAAATATAATCATCAAATCCAATTGCATATATTTCATCAGGATCATTTACTCTATATACATCAAAATGATTTAATTTTAATCTTCCGTCATCATATTCATTTACAATTGTAAATGTAGGGCTTGTAATATCCTCTTTTATATCTAAACCAAGAGCAATGCCTTTAGTTATATGAGTTTTACCAGTACCTAAATCTCCTGTTAGACAAATTATATCTCCTGAATTAAGTAATTTTCCTATTTCTATACCTAAGTTAGTAGTTTCATTTATGCTATAAACATTAAATTCCATAAAAAGAACTCCTTTCACTAGCATTTAAACTTAATTTGCTTTTATATTAAAAATTATTGCCATCTTTTTATTTTATCTAATTTCAATTATAAAATCAAAGCTTATAATTTTACTTATAAAAATTAATCTACAATAATATTATATTTAAAGTTAGGATAATAGGGCAAATTAATTAATATAAGTTAAAAAAGTATACAAAAATATACATAATAAATTAAATTTAAATAAATTTTATAATAAAAATATATACATTTAACATATTTAGTTGATATAATATTACTAGAGTTTTATTTGGAAATAATTTATATATATTTTCGGAGGAGATCGATTTGAAAAAGATTACCTTTATTATGATTGTAATAACTCTTACATTTTCTATAGGTATGGGAGTATTTGCGAATCCGTTATTAGCTAATACTGAAAATAATCAAAAAGAAGATAGAGAGAAATATTTAAATATAATGACTGTTAATAAACCACAATATAAAATGGTAAAGAAAATTGTTAATAATAAACACAATGTTCAATACATGATGACAGAAGAAGCAGATATTAATGAATTTAAGTACAATAAAGAGATTATAGAAAATGTATCTAATATGGATCTTTTTATTTATTCTGGAACAAGTTTTGAACCTTGGGCAAATAGTTTTATAGATGAACTTAAAAAGGGTAGTATGGGAATAATTAATTTATCAAGAGGTATGAGGCTTCTAAATTATGGTGGAAATGAATCATCAAAAGAAAACCCTTATTACTTTGAAGGAATAGATTCATATAAGATAGCTTTATACAATATAAAAGCTGCTGTTCAAGATAGAGACCCTAAAAATAGAGATTATTATGAAGAAAACTATAATAATGCTATAAAAGAATTAAATGTTCAAATAGAACCCTATAGTGAAAAAATAAAAGGATTAAAAGATTATACATTCCTAGCTTTAAATGATAATTTTGATTATTTAACTAAAGACTTAGGATTACATGTAGTAAAATTAAACAATTATGAAATATCAGAGTTTATAAAAGTTAATAATTTAGATGAAAAGAAACTAGTTATATTAAAAGATGGTACAGAAGAAACTAATATGGATTTATCGAAATACAAAGTGGTGAATTTATGGAAGTATTACGGAAATATGTCTTTTGATGAGCTAATATTGTACAACATAAAAGTATTAACAGATTTATTGTAGAAAATAGTTGATTTTTTAATAACCATGTTATATAATAAATACTGTTGTGAAGGGGTATGGCTCAACGGTAGAGTAGTGGTCTCCAAAACCATTGGTTCTGGGTTCAAATCCTAGTGCCCCTGCCAGAAAAGGTCGTAACACGTTGTGTTGCGGCTTTTATTTTTTTGTCTAAAAATAAATGCTGTAAAGCCAGTGATAGGGCCATTTTGCAGAATTAACAATATTAACATGTACTAGCTAATACTTATTTGTGAGGGGCAATAAGGGGTAAAAAAAGGGGCAAAGTTGTACGAGCTAGATTTAAAATGTGTTGGAAATTTAAAATTTTTAAAAGATTTTATAGAATTTATTAAAGGAAGTTTAGATATGAGATTGAGAGCATTATACTATGTTCTTTTTTTATTGATTTTTAAAATTTATAGATTATTATATTTGTAAATTTAGTATATAATGATATTTTATAAGTTATGAATTTTATTATAATTAAAAAGAGCCCAATTTTTAAACAGTCTCGTCATTTTTTATAATCCATCTAATTTACAGACAGAAATTTCTTTAATATCATCTAAAACATGAGTGTATGTATTTATTGTAACAGCAATATTGCATTTAATGAAAACCAAGTTTATTATAGTATGTTGAAGGTGATACGTTGTGTAAAATTACTATTAAATTTAATACAACTGTTGAAAAATTAGTGGACATTAATGGTATTAAAGATAAGAATAAGATTTATGCTGGACAGGATATTAGAATAATGTAGATTTTAAACACTTACTTTTTGAGTAGGTGTTTTTTATTAACTCTATATTTAGTATAATGAAATTATTGGAACGCATATATAATTTGGTGTAATTGTTATGTGATATATTAAAAAGTTATATTTAAAATATATATTCTAACGTAGACAATATGATAAATTAATAGAATATTTGTCTATAATAATAGATATAGAAATAAATTTTAATTAAGAAAAAATATGTAATGTTAATATAATAAAATATAAATTTAACTTTTAAAAATAAACATATTAAATTTATATATTTTTATTTAAGGATAAAGAAGGTGAGAAAAATGACAGATATAGAATTATTAGAGATATTAAAAATTGGTGAAACTGTTGATGTAGAGTGTAAAGAGGCAGAAAATAAAATTCCTAATTCATTATGGGAAAGTTATTCTGCTATGGCTAATACAAATGGTGGAATAATAATTTTAGGAATTAAAGAAAATAAAAGTAAGGGTACTTTTGAGGTTCAGGGTGTAAAAAATATTGATAAAAGAATTCAAGATTTTTGGAATACCATAAATGGAAGTAAAACAAATAAAAATTTATTAATTGATGAGGATGTACAAAAATTAACTATTAAAGATAAAGATGTTTTAGTAATAAATATTCCAAGAGCAAGTTATAAACAACGACCTATATATTTAAATGAAAATCCTTATAAAGGAACTTATAAACGTAATGCTGAGGGAGATTATAAATCAACAGAAGATGAAGTTAATGCTATGATAAGGGATGCATCAGAAGAAGGCAATGATGGTGTAATACTTGAGGATTATACAATAAAAGATTTAGATGAAGACACAATAAAAAAATATAGAAATAGATTTAGTTCTAGAGAGCCAGATCATCCTTGGAATGATCTTAGTAATGAAGAATTTATTGAAATGTTGGGTGGAATAAAGGAAGATAGAAGAAGGAAAATTAAAGGTGTAACAGTAGCAGGAATGCTTATGTTTGGAAAAGGTATTTATATTAGGGATTTATTTGCTAATATAAATTTAGATTTTAGAGAAGAAATTAATGTGGATTCTAACCAAAGATGGTCAGATAGATTTACCATAGATGGAACGTGGGAAAATAATCTTTATAACTTTTACTTTACAGTAATCAATAAATTGACAAGCAATGTAAAAGTACCATTTAAATTAGAAAATTTAGAGCGTAAGGATGATACTTTAGTTCACCAAGCAATAAGAGAAGCATTTGTAAACCAAATAATACATGCTGATTTTAATATACAAGGAACATTAAAAATTATAAAAACTAAGGATAGTCTAGAGTTTACTAATCCAGGAAATTTAAAAATAGATCTTGAAAGCATATTTAAGGGTGGAAATTCTAAAAGTAGAAATCCTAGAATTCAAAAGATGTTTTCTTTAATAGGACTAGGTGAAGGTGCAGGATCGGGATTTCCTAAAATATTAGCTGCATGGAATGAACAAAATTGGAGGACACCTGAGTTAAAAGAAGAAATTAATTTAAGTCAGGTTTCTTTAAAACTATGGATGATATCCATGTTACCAGAAGAATGTTTAGAAGCTTTAAAAAGTATATTTGATAAAGATTTTAATTCTTTTAATAAAGATGAAGTATTAATACTTGCAACGGCATATTTAGAAGGTAGTGTGAATAATGCTCGTATTCAATTAATGATGGATAAACACTCATATGATATAACTGGAATACTACATTATTTAGTTGAAAAAGGGACTTTGTTAGTAGATGGTTATGGAAAAGGAAAAATGTATTATTTAAATTATGAATATAATTTTAAGGCTAATTCTAATAAAATATTGATTAAAGATAAGCCACTAAATAATGATCAAATAAATATTTTAGAATATATAAAGATAAATGGAAGTATTAGCAACAAGGAATGTAGAGATAGCTTTGGATTCGGAAAAACAAAAGTATTAGCATTACTTAAATATTTAGAAGAATTAGGAAAAATAAAGAGAATAGGGAAGGGTTCATATACTAGATATGAATTAATAGATTAAAATCAATCGCCCGCTTAATCGCCCGCTTAATCGCCCGCTTAATCGGCTGATTGAGCGGGCGATTGTTATATAAAAAATAATTTTGTATAAATATTAACTTAAGTTGCATTTTTATTGAAATAATAAAACTAGGTGAAATCATCTTTAGGAAAGTTTTTCTAATAAAATTTCCAGGCACAAGTACTAGGAAAACCTTAGTATTAATATATCCTAAATAATGTTATTTTATAAGGGGTAAAGTGGGGGGCAAAACTTAAATTTTAATATTATAATACAAGCTTTAAGTATTGATACTATCATGTTCGTATAAAATTATAGTGAAGTAAGAATACATAATTCAAATTGTAATATGGATAGAGTAGATTTTGAAGAATCTATGAAGATACCAAATTTAATACCAATAAGGGCATCATTAGAAAAAGCTATAAGCCAAGAATATATGTTATAATTTGGTGTATATTACATAAAAAAACAGGAGTACTAAATATGAAGATTCAAAAACAAGTTAAAATTATAAATAAGGAAGAATTGCAAGTTTATGAAAAGAATATACGAAGCAATGCTGAATTAACAATTAATAAATTAAAATTAATGATTAATCAGAATACAGATTTAGAGATATTATTTAAATTAAAATTTAAGAAATGTGGATATGAACCGTTATTTGGATATGAACTAAATATAATTGAACAGCTTAATCAAATGTTTACTTATATCGTTTCTCTAAAAGCATTGTATATTTTATTAGAAAAATACAAAAATAAAGAGTTTGTAGTTAACTTTGGAACTCAAGGCGGATATGATATTATAAGCGATGATGAAACAATAATATGTGAATGTTTTGCTTCCACGAATCTAATGAGTAATTGTAAAATTAAAAAAGATTTAGAAAGGCTAAAAGCAGATAAGATTGCTTTAAAAAAATATGAATTTTTCTATTCGCTAGAAGCTAATGAAACAACATTAGAAAATTTGAGAAATAACTATTCTGATATAGATATAATAAGAATTAATAATGTTAGTATAATTTAATATCATATATATTAAATAGGATGTCGGAGGGAACAATATGTAATTAATCCATAGCTTATAAATTCAGATACATTTACAAATTGTGGTATAATTAGTTGCGATAGTAAAATGTTGAGAGGTGAATTTATAATGAAGCTAAAAAGGCCTATATTATTAACATTCATTGCAGATTTAAATTTGCTTGGTGCATTTTTAATAATAATATCATTATTTCCACTACCAAAATTTATTGAACAATTTGGCGTTTTTGTTATTCCAATATCTGATTTATTAGATGTTACAATTAGAATGTTAAGTATTCTAACTATGTTAATAATATCATATGGATATTTTAGAATTAAAAAATGGGGTTATGGTTTAATGATAACTTATAATCTATTTTTTTTAGTACTATCTATGATTTTTATAGTATTTGAAATTAAAAATTCGTATAATACACAAGGAATAATACAATCACTTATAGGATTAATAATTACATTTCCATCTAAACGATATTTTATTAAAGAAAATGAAGAAGATTAATATTCCTAAGTTATGAACCAATAAAAATAAATAAAAAATTGTAAAATTGCAAATTCAACCTCTTGAATAATGCGATTTTTAGATGATACAATATTAGTCTAAAATAACCATGTTAAAAGGCAATAAACATGAAAACTATGTTTATTGCCTTATTTTTATGCAACATTATTAGAATCATTATTAGATTTGTTAGTATCAATAGCAATTCCAAGTTTAGCACTTATTATGGTATTCAATTTATTAATTGAAGCACTTAAAGAGTTTAGTTGCTTTTCTAGTCGTATAAGTAGATATAAGCAATAGAGAACTTATATGGTGAGGTAGTTTACGAAAAAGATAGTGTAGTATGTTTTTTTATTAAGTTTATAAAATAAATAATATAGGTTATATTTGAAGTAACAACGAATTTATTAAAAAGTGTTATATGGTAGTATAATATTTGTATAAAAAGAATTTTTTGTAATGAATAATTATATTATGAATGTGAGGTTTTTTAAGATGGTGAAATTAAATAATAAAGAAAGAATAAGTGAATTTGCATCATTTTGTATAGAAAATTTTAAAATTAAACATTCTATGTCTGGAAAAGATGTTGCTAATTTATTTAAGGTAAGTGGTACACTTGGATTTATAATAAATGGATATGATATGCTTCATACTCAAGGAAAAGAATATATATTAGAAGAGATAGAGATATTTTTAAGAAATAGGGGGTATGAGCTGTGATTTTATATCATGGCAGTAATGTAGTTGTTACTGATCCTAAAATAATAAAAGCTAATAGAACTTTAGATTTTGGAAATGGATTTTATACTACAACTAGTAAAGAATAGGTATGTAAATGGGCAAGTATTAAGAAAAATAGAGAAAACTCAGAATATGGTATATTAAATATTTATGAGATTGACGATAAAGTATTAGAAAGTAAAATTCTAAAAATTAAGAGATTTAATGAAGCTTGTGAGGAATGGTTAAATTTTGTTATTGATAATAGATTGAATTTAAAATATAGACATGAATTTGATATAGTAGAAGGACCAGTAGCAGATGATAGAGTTTATGTTTGTTTAAATGCTTTTGAAAATAGATTTATGGATATGGAATCTGCAATAAGAGAACTTAGGACTTATAAGTTAGCAGATCAAATATCTTTTCATACAGAAGAAGCAATTAATTCATTAAAGTTTATTGGAAAAGAGGAGGCATAGTATGTCTTTACCTGAAATTACTCAAGAAAATGTACATGTATTTATTCCTTTTAAGGTTGCAAAAGTTACAGGTATGATCATTGAAACAGAACATAATAGCTTGGAAGATGCTTTAATGGAAGTATATAATTCCAAGGTTTACTCTGACTTAGAGAATGAAGAAACTAAGCTTTGGCATGAAGGTGCTACTTATATATATGAAAGCTTAAAAGAAGAAAAACAAAATAAATCTTTATTACTGTAGATTTTCTCAAAGTATAACTTCTTTTTTTCTTCCCATAAATTCTCACCTCTTAATTAATTTTAAAATATATATATGTTTGAGTTTATAAAAATCTAAAATTCTAAAAAAGAAAAGAATAAAAAAGAAAAAAATTTTAGAAGTTTAGAACTTAAGAATTTAAGAATTTGCTTGCATAATGCGACTTAACAAGATTTTAAATTTATAATTTTACTATTTTTTATGTATTTTTAAAAGTAAAACTATAATATAAAAAATTTAGAATAGAATATAAAAAAACAGGCAAGTTATAAAATGTTATAATCAATATGTAATATAAAAATAAAACATATATGAGCTTCATTAAAGTTTCTTCGTTTATATAAGTGAAGAAACTTAATTAGATATTAATTAAAAAAATATATTAGTATAATAAAACAATGATATGAGTAGGAGAAAAGCAAATGGATAATAATTTTAACCATGTTTCATTTTTGTGGAATATAGCTGAAAGTTTAAGAGGAACATATAAAGAAGAGGATTACAGAAAAGTAATGCTTCCAATGATAGTTGTAAGAAGATTTGACTGTCTTTTGGATGATTATAATAAAGAGATAATTAAAGAAGTATATAACAATTATGATTTCATTCCAGAAGAAGAAAAGGATGAAATAGTAATAGCTGATTTAAAAGAAAATCATAATATAGATTTGCAATTTTATAATATATCAGATTTCACTTGGAAGAAGCTTTTAGATGATAGTGAAAATATAAAGTCAAACTTTGAAGAGTATCTTAATGGTTTTTCTAATAATGTAAAAGAGATAATTGGTAAGTTTAAGTTTAAAGATGAGATAGCTCAATTAGATAAGAAGAATAAGTTATATGCAGTTCTTCAAAAGATGTATGAAGTGGATCTTCATATAAATGCAGTATCTAATAATAAAATGGGTTATATATATGAAGAAATGCTTAGAAGATTTACGGAAAATTCAGCAGCAGGAGAACAATATACTCCAAGAGAAGTTATTAGACTTTGTATGGAAATGTTATTTTTAGGAAAAGAAAGCTTTCTTACTGAAGAAGGTAAGGTAATATCTATAGCTGATTTTTGCTGTGGAACAGGTGGGATGCTTTCTATAGGTGAAGATTATATTGAGAATTTAAATTCAAAAGCAATAGTTGATGTATACGGTCAAGAGTTATTAGATGAATCTTTTGCAATATGTCAGGCTGATATGCTTATGAAAGGACAAAATCCAGATAATATAAGACTTGGAAATACTTTAATTGAAGATAGATTTAGTGGAGATCATATGAGATTTCTTATAAGCAATCCTCCATTTGGAGTAACTTGGAAGGATGAAGAAAAGAAGGTTAAGGAAGAATCAGATTTGGGTTTTGATGGTAGATTTGGAGCAGGAACGCCAAGAGTAAGTGATGGTTCATTATTATTTCTTCAAAATATGATAAGCAAGATGTATCAAGATGAAGAAGGAAGTAGAATAGCTATAATCTTTAATGGTTCACCATTATTTACAGGGGATGCAGGTAGTGGAGAGTCTAACATTAGAAAATGGATTATAGAAAATGATTTACTTGAAGGAATTATAGCTTTGCCAACAGATATGTTTTATAACACAGGTATAGCTACTTATATATGGGTTCTTACAAATAGAAAAGATGAAAAGAGAAAAGGTAAGATACAACTTGTTAATGCAACCGAATATTATAAAAGTATGAGAAAGAGTTTAGGTAATAAGAGAAAAGAAATATCACCTGAACAAATACAAGAAATTAAAGATTTATATAAAAACTTTGAAGAAAATGATAACTGTAAAATCTTTGATAATAAAGAGCTTGGATATAGAAAAATAACTATAGAAAGACCATTAAAATTAAGTTTTAAAGTAAATGAAGAGTCTATAGAAAGAGTAAAGGAAACATCTCAATTTATAAACCTTGCAAAATCAAAGAAAAAAGATGAAATAGTAAAAGCAAAGGAAGAAAGATTAGGAAGAAAAGAGCAAGAAAAATTAATTAAGATATTACAAAGCTTTGAAATAAATAAAGAATATTTAAATAGAGAAGAATTTATAAAAGAACTTAAAAGAAAAGCTAAAGAATTTGAAGTAACACTTGGAGCAGCACTTTTAAAAGCTATATGCAATGCTATTGGAGAAAGAAATGAAAATGCAGATATATGTAGAGATTCTAAGGAAAATATAGAAAGTGATTCTAGCTTAAAAGATACAGAATCAATTCCATTAAAAGAGGATATAAATGCTTACTTTGAAAGAGAAGTAAAACCACATGTACCTGATGCTTACATGGATATATCTACCTTTGATAATATTGGCTATGAAATACCTTTTACTAGACATTTCTATAAATATGAAAGCTTAAGACCTTTTGCTGAAATAATGAAAGAAGTTGAAGAACTTGAAAGTGAAATAGCAGTGGAAATAAGGAAGGTGCTTAGTTAATGGACAATGGAAAATTGACAGTGGACAATGAAGTGAGTAGTGGAATGAAGTTTAGATATAGAAATGAAGATGAGATGAAGGATAGTGGGGTTGAGTGGATAGGAAAGATACCTAAAGATTGGGATATTATAAAGATAAAATATGTTTCGCCAATTGGAAGAGGTGCATCACCAAGACCAATTGATGATGAAAAATATTTTGATGATAATGGAGAATACGCTTGGACAAGAATTGCAGATGTGAGCATATCAGGAAAATATTTACTAGAAACTTCACAGAAGATGTCAAAGTTAGGTTCTTCATTTAGTGTTAAACTACAACCTGGAAGTTTATTTATAAGCATTGCTGGAACAGTTGGAAAACCATGTATTACTCAAATAAAAGCATGTATTCATGATGGGTTTATTTATTTTCATGGTTTAAAAGAAGAATACATAGATTTTTTATATAATATTTTTTCAGTAGGAGAATGTTATGCAGGATTGGGAAAGTTAGGAACTCAATTAAATTTAAACAGAGAAACAATAGGAAATATATATATTCCTAATCCTAATAGTAATATAAAAGAAAAAATTTCAAAATTTATAAGTAAAAAAACAGCTCAATTTGATTCTATAATTTCAAAAAAAGAAGTTTTAATTAAAAGATTAGAAGAAGCTAAAAAAAGTCTTATAAGTGAAGTTGTAACAGGTAAGCTTAAGGTGGTTAAAACTTTTGATGGATATGAGCTATTGGAAAGAAAAAAAGAAGAAATGAAAGATAGTGGAGTTGAATGGTTGGGGGAGATTCCGTTAGAATGGAAAGTTACTAAATTAAAATACAATTTAGATAAAATAGGAAGTGGAAAAACTCCTAAAGGTGGAGCTGAAGTATATTCAGATAGAGGAGTCGTTTTTATAAGAAGTCAGAATGTATATAATGATGGATTAAGATTAGACGATGTTGTCTTTATAAATGAGGAAATCGATAATGAAATGAATAATTCAAAAGTTAAATTTAATGATGTATTATTAAATATTACAGGAGGATCGATTGGAAGAAGTAGTCTTGTATATAATAGAGATTTAAGAGCTAATGTTAATCAACATGTTTGTATATTAAGACCAATCATTTATAAAATTAACCCTACTCTTTTACATGCAATTATTCAGAGTAACATAACTCAATTACAAATTGAAGCATTACAAAATGGTTCCAACAGAGAAGGATTAAATTTTGAACAAATTGCAAATATTGTAATGGTAAAAAGTAATGATATGCAAGAACAGGAATTGATAGTTAAATATATACAGAATATTACTAATAATATATATATATCAATAAATAAAGCTAAACAACAAATAGAAAAATTAAAGGAAGCTAAACAAAGTCTAATAAGTGAAGCAGTTACAGGTAAAATTGAAATTTTAGATTAATTGTATGTAAGTAACTTTAGTTTACAGCTAATCTATTGATATAATAGTTTTAAGGAAAGGAGATGTATGGGAGTGAAGGTAGAAAAGATAAAGTATAATGGTCATAAACTATTCAATAATTTAGAGATAGATTTTAAAGATTCAAATAATGATATATTAAATACTATTGTTATTATTGGTGAAAATGGAGCTGGTAAAACTACTTTATTAAAAAGTATCTATGATGCTTTTGATATAGCTGAACGTGGATATCAGGAATTAGAAGATAACAAAGTTGAATTAACTCCAGCATTATACGCAGTAACTATTAAGTTAGAAGATAATGAAATTGGAATGTTAAGTCCAGAGGTTGCGTTTCAATTAGGAAATAATCCTAATGAACCTAAAGTTTTATATATGCCAACAGAAATAAATTTTGAAAAAGTTAATAAAGTAGATAATACATTAAATTTTGTACCAAATTTTCAAAATGTGATAGATCAAAATATGACTCAAAATATACCATCATTTATAGCAACTAAAATAAACAAAGAAATATTTAAAAATAGAAATAAAACCATAGGTGAGGTTATAGATAAAGTTTGTGATGATATAAATGGTATATTTTCTATTATGGATTTAGACGTTAAGCTAGTAGGTCTTTCTGAAACAAGTGAAACAAAGCCTATATTTAGAAATAGCTTAGGAAATGAATTTGATATTACTGGATTATCTTCAGGTGAAAAACAATTATTTTTACGTGCATTATCATTAAAATTTTTAGAAGTAAATAATTCTGTGATTTTAATTGATGAACCTGAAATATCACTACATCCACAATGGCAAAAGAAAATAATTGATGTATATGAAACTATAGGTAAAAATAATCAAATTATTATAGCAACACATTCACCGCATATTATTGGGGATATAGAATCAAAGCAGTTACGCATTATAAAGAAAGATAAAGATGGAATTAAGCTTGTTGATAATAGTGAAGTAAATGAAACTTATGGAAAAAGCATAGGTGATATATTAAGTACTACTATGAAAGTAGATAGCTTAAGAAATGAAGATATTACAATTAAATTAAACAAAGTTTATGAATTATTAAATAGAAATTTATATGATACAGAAGAGTTTAAAGAAATATTTAATTATCTAAGAAAGTATTTAGGAGATTTAGATAAAGATATTATGAGAATAAGATTGGATATATCTGTTAGGAATAAGAAGAATGCTAAAAGTTAATAAGGAACAAGAGCCAAACTTTTTATTAGAATATAAGAAAAAATACTCTCCTAAATCATGGAATGATTACAATAATGATGATATAAAAACTAAGATTAAAGAAAATGTTTTAGTCATGGAACAAGATGAATATTGTCCTTATTGTGAAAAGAGAATATACGATAATAATGATGGACATATAGAGCATATTAAGCCAAGAGATCACTATCCAAAAGAGTTTCAGAATTATGATAATCTTTTAGTGTCATGTAATCAGAAAAATAGTTGTGGAACTTATAAAAAGAATAAGTATGATTATAAATTTATAAATCCAGTTATAGATAATCCAAAACATTATTTTGATTATAATATTGCTAATGGAGAAATAATACCTAGAAGTAATGATGAAAACAGCACTGAATATATGAGGGCAATCTATACAATAGAGGTTTTAAATTTGAATTGTTATGAGTTAACGGAAGCTAGAAAAGCTTTGATAGATATACTAGATGTTTATAGAGAAAATTATGAGGAATATAATGAGTATTTACAATTTTTTATTAATGATGGTCATAACTTTCCAAGTTTAATAAATTTATATATGCAATTGTAGATAACAAGATAGCTATTTTGTATAGAATTAAATTTTAGGATATATTTGAAACACTAAGGTATAAAAATGCTTTAGTGTTTTTATTCGTGCATAAATTATAAACTTAGGTAATTGGTATGATTAAATCCTGTAAAATATGAATCATATATTGTATAATTTTAGTATAAATTGATACTATAGGAATACAGAATTGAAGAGGGGGAAGGTATATGCTACCCAAGGAAAAGGATTTAGAAGAACTTATTGAGAATTATCTAATATCCGTTGGATTTGACCAGGGACATTCTCAAGAGTTTGATTTACAATATTGTTTATTTTCAGAAGATTTATTTAGATTTTTAGAAGCTACTCAAAAGGAGTTATTAGATGAGTTTAGATCTAATAGAGGAGCTAATTGGAAAAAGTCATTTTTAGATTTGGTTAATTTAAATATAAATAGAAGAGGGCTTATTAGTGTTTTAAGAAATGGTATTGAAGATATTATGATGAATGGTACTTTTAAGTTATTTTATAATAAGCCTAATTTAAGTTCTAATAAAACTGATTTGAATAATTATAAGGAAAATTTATTTAAGATTACTAGACAGTTGAAATATAGTGATAAACATAATAATACTTTAGATGTAGTTTTATCTTTAAATGGTTTTCCGGTTATAGTTATGGAACTTAAGAATCAATTTACAGGACAAAATGTTTATGATGCTATCAGACAGTTTAAGGTGGATAGAAATCCTAATGAAAAGTTATTTGGGTTTAATGAAAGAGTATTAGTTTACTTTGCAGCAGATACTGATGAAGTTTATATGACAACTGAGCTTAAAGGGGCTAAAACTTTCTTTTTACCATTTAACAAAGGATTTAAGAGAGGAAAAGGAAATCCGAAAGTAGAAGGTAAAGAAAAGACTTGTTATCTTTGGGAGGAAATCTTAAGAAAAGATAGTTTACTTGATATTATTAAGCGTTTCTATTTTATACAGGAAGACGAGAATAAAAAGAAAAAAGCTATTTTTCCAAGATATCATCAGTTAGATGCTGTAAGAAAAATTGTAGCAGATTTAGAAGTGAATAGGGCAGGGTTAAATTATCTTATAGAGCATAGTGCAGGTAGTGGTAAGACTAATACAATAGCATGGACTGCACATAGATTATCAAGTTTGCATGATGAAGAGGATAATGCAATATTTGATTCTGTGATAGTTGTTACAGATAGAAAGGTACTTGATAAACAGCTTCAAGATGCTATATATCAGCTTGAACATAAAAAGGGATTGGTTCTTAAAATAGATGATAAGAAAAACTCATCGGATTTAGCAAAGGCTATAACAAGTGGAGTTAAGATAATAATTACTACAATTCAAAAGTTCCCTTATGCACTTGAAAAGATTAAGGAATTAGAGAAGAGAAAATATGCTGTTATTATTGATGAGGCACATTCATCTACAGCAGGTGAAAATATGAGTGCTTTAAAAGAAACTTTGGCTGGAAAAACATTAGAAGAAGCAGCAAAAGAGCAAGCAGAGGAAGAAAAAAATGAAAAGTCTAGCATGGATAAGATGTCTGAGTTAATTGAAAAAAGAACAGACTTAAATAATATAAGTTTCTTTGCATTTACTGCTACACCTAAAAATAAGACAATACAGATATTTGGTAGAGTAGGAGAAGATAGAAAGCCACATGAATTCCACTTATATTCTATGAAACAAGCAATAGAGGAAAAGTTTATATTAGATGTTCTTAAAAATTATATGCCGGTAAGTGTTTATTATAAGGTTGGTAAGAAAATAGATGATAATCCAGAGTTTGATAAGGGTGAAGCTAAAAGAGCTATTAATAAGTTTGTTAGCTTAAATGAATATAATATAAGAACAAAAGTTGAAACAATAGTAGATGACTTTATGGAAAATAGGGTTATGTGGATAGGTGGAAAAGCTAAGGCAATGGTTGTTACTTCTAGTAGACTTCATGCAGTAAGATATAAGTTAGCAATAGATAGGTATATTAGGGAAAAGGGATATAGTGTAAAAGCATTGGTGGCCTTTTCTGGTACTGTTAATGATGAAGATGAAGAATATACAGAAGTATCTATGAATAAAGCAGTTGCACCTGATATTACTGAAACAAATTTACCTAAAATATTTGATAAGGATGATTTTAAAATTCTTATTGTTGCAGAAAAATATCAAACAGGCTTTGATCAACCAAAGCTTTGTGCAATGTATGTAGATAAAAAGTTAGATGGGGTAAAAACAGTACAAACTTTATCAAGATTAAATAGAACTTATTCTGATAAACAAACATTTATTTTAGATTTTCAAAATTCAGTAGAAGATATTCAAGAAGCATATAAGCCTTATTTTGAAATGACTAATATAGATAAAGTTACAGATCCTAATGTAGTAAATGATTTATGGTATCAGCTACATGAATATGGAATATATCATGATGAAGAAGTAAATGACTTTGCAGTTCTTTTCTATAAAGAAAAAAGGACTAATGCCCAAAATGGTAAAATGAACAGCATAATTGATAAAGGTGTTGAAAGATACTGTTTTATTGAAGAAGATGATGAGAAAAAAGCTGATGAGTTTAAAAAGAAAGCACAGAAATATATAACATTTTATAATTTCTTGCTTCAAATTTATCCTTTGAAAAACTTAAATCTTTTAAGGCTTCAAGTGTATTTAGTAGCTTTATTAAAGAAGTTACCTAAGAAAGGTAAAGAAAGAGTAAACTTAGATGATATGTTAAGTTTAGATTATTATAAGCTGCAAAAGTTAGGTAAAGATGAAAAAAGGGGAACAGATATATCATTAACCTATGGTGAAGGTGAACTAGTTGGAATATCGGAAAATGCTACATCACGTATAAATGAAGATCAAGAAGAATACTTAGATGATATAATACAAAGAATAAATGATATTTTTGGTATTGGATTAACGGAAGAAGATAGGATAATAATTGACCAATATGAAGAAATGTTTAAGCAAGATAAAAATATTATGGATATAGCTAAGGCAAATAGTTATGAGGATTTAGTAAATACATTTGCAAAGAGCTATTTTAAAAGAGGAATAGTTAAAACAAAAAATAGAAATGATAGATTAGTTAAAGAGATATTAACAAATAGGAATTTAGAAAATTTTATGGTTCACTATTTAGCTGAAAAAATTTATGATCAAGCTAATAAATAGTTTTGGTATGACTTAAGAGATTAGACATATGGATAACTAGTCCATGGATTAGAAGTTCAATTACAAGAATATTCAAAGGCAGAAGAAACTAAGCTTTGGCATGAAGGTGCTACTTATATATATGAAAGCTTAAAAGAAGAAAAACAAAATAAATCTTTATTTAATTAGTTTATTAAATAAAGATTTATTTTTTTACTTTACAATAGAACTAATGTTCGTATAAAATTATAGTGAAGTAAGAATACATTTAGGGAGTGTAGATATATTGGGTAGAAGTGATAAATTAATTTTTCATATAGATGTTAATTCTGCATATCTTTCTTGGACAGCACTTAAACTTTTAAATGAAGGTAGCAATATAGACATAAGAAAAATACCATCAGCTATAGGTGGGGATGAGGAAAAACGTCATGGTGTTGTTTTAGCAGCATCAATACCAGCCAAGAAGCTAGGAGTAAAGACAGGTGAGAGTTTATATGAAGCTAAAAAGAAATGTCCTAATTTAGTTATATATCCGCCAGATCATAGTTGGTACTTTAAACTTAGCAATGAAATGATAAAAATATTAAAGGAGTATTCTCCTAAGATAGAAAGATATAGTATTGATGAATGTTTTATGGACTGTACTCATTATAAAGGTAATTATAATATGATGTCTGTAAATATCAAAAACAGGATAAGTGCAGAGCTTGGGTTTAACTGTAATATAGGAATATCAACAAATAAATTATTAGCTAAGATGGCAAGTGATTTTAAACCTAAGAATTCAATACACACTTTATTTAAAAATGAAATTAAACAAAAAATGTGGCCACTTCCAGTTGGAGAATTATTTATGGTTGGTAAATCTACTAAATTGAAATTAACTAAATTAAATATTAAGACAATAGGAGAACTAGCTAATTTAGATGTTAATTTTTTAATTGAAAAAATGCATTCACATGGAAAACTTATATATGAATATGCTAATGGAATAGATAATTCTGAGTTAGTTGAATCAGAATCTTTAAAAATAAAAGGAATAGGAAATTCTACGACTCTTTCTAAGGATGTTGATAATACTGAAGAAGCTTTGAAAATCCTACTTTCTCTTACAGAAAATGTTTCAAGAAGGCTTAGAGAAAGTAAAAATTTATGTTCTATTGTTACTGTAAGCATAAAAACTAATAATTTTATATTATATTCTCATCAAAAGGTTTTAAGTAACTATACAGATAATACTATGGAAATTTTTAAAGGAATAAAAAAAGCTTTTTATGAATGTTATAAAGGAGAAAAAATACGTTTATTAGGAGTTAGACTTACTAAATTGTGTGATAATAAGTATTATCAGCCTAGTCTTTTTGATTTTAAAAATAATGAAAAACAGAAGAGTCTAGATATTACAATGGATATGATAAGAAAAAAATATGGTAAGGAGTCTATAGTCAGATCTGAATTATTAAATTCGTCTGCAATAAATTTAAAAGATGATATAAATAAATACTGATTAAATAAAAATATAAATTAATTATGTTATGAATAAATTTAATATAATTAGATAAGATAATGTTTTATTATTAGTTAAAAGTTGAAAATTATATTTTATGTATTTTATCTTAGAATTTTAAATTTAATAAGTATAAAAAAGAAGATAAGTTTAATTTTACTATTAAGTTATTTTTTAAATCTTGTTGACATAAATATGGTATTCATGTTAAAATTAAAAACGACTTAGGGGTATGGCTCAACGGTAGAGTAGTGGTCTCCAAAACCATTGGTTCTGGGTTCAAATCCTAGTGCCCCTGCCATAAGAAAAAGCTAGAATATAAATTCTAGCTTTTTTTATATTTAAAATTAATACTCCGTTTTAAATGTGTGTTGATATATGCAATAGGTAAAGTGACATGGTAATTAGACTTTGAGAATTCTTAAGTGAGAAGCTAAATTTTATATTTAGCCTGTCAAACTTACTCAGCGAAGTCGAGTTTCCTTTTGAATTCTACATTTACTGCTTGTCTTAATTTCACATTGAGAGCAAGCTAAAATGGGACTATACTCATTTTTAGTATTCCTAAGTTTAATTACTCCGTT
>NZ_JAMQHY010000033.1:0-34481 GCF_023845705.1 Clostridium sp. ZBS15 | reverse complement strand
TGACATAGGGTCCACTTTAGTTGTAGTTTAAACTACAACCTTTTGTATATTTCTATAGAGTTAAATTTAATAAAGTTGAAATATGTAAAATAAAGTGATAACATTTTAATCTGGTATGGAATTAAATAAATAATTATCAATTAAATATTATTTAAACGATTATTGAAGGTGGTTATTTTATGAGAATATTAGTAGTAGATGATGAAAAAAGTATAGTTAATTTAATTAGATTGAATTTAGAGGTAGAAGGATATGAACCTATTATAAGTATGACTGGAGCAGATGCAATTTCAAAATTTGAAACTGAAAAACCAGAACTTGTTATATTAGATTTAATGTTACCAGATATAAGTGGACATGATGTTATAAAGAAATTTCAAGAAATAGATAGTGAAGTTCCAGTTATAATGCTTACTGCAAAAAGTCAAATGAATGATAAACTTTTAGGTCTTCAGTTGGGTGCAGATGATTATATAATAAAACCATTTAATAGCGCAGAACTTATTTTAAGAATAAAAGCAGTAACAAAGAGGATTACAAAAAAGCCAAGCTCAAAAAATAATAATGAAATAAAGATTGAAAAATTAAAGATTCTAAAAGATGAAAGAAAAGTTTTCATAGAGGAAGAAGAAATTTTTATGACTTATAAAGAGTTTGATACACTGCTACTTATGATGGAAAATCACAATAAAGTTTTTACTAGAGAAAACCTTTTAGAGAGAGTATGGGGTGATGAGTACGATGTTAATACAAGAGCAGTTGATATTCTAATACAAAGAGTTAGAAAAAAGATGGGCAAGTATTCAAATAAATTAAAAACCGTTTATGGAGTAGGATACAAATTAGAATTTAAAGAAGAGACTATTTAATTTTATAAATAAGACATTAGGAGGATGCATTTTTAATGCGACTGAATTTTAACATAAAAACTAAGATAATTCTCATGAATATGGGGATATTAATTCCAATAATAATATTTATATATATAACAATAATAAATAATTTATATAATAACGTAATAAAAAGTAATATTGATTTATTAACAAAGGAGAGTTACAACACTCAAGTATACATATCAAATTACATTGAAAAAGATAAGGTGAACGATATTGAAAGAAATTTTGAGCATAAAGCTCCACTAATTAATATATATCTATCTAAAAAATTAAATTATAGGATTCAAATTTATGATAAGAATGGTGACATAATGACTGATTCTGTTTCTAATAGCGTTACTTTTTTTGATGAGGATATAACTAATGCTATAAAGGGAAATAAGGCCTATGTTGTTAAAAAAATTGATGGAAACATTTATGTATTATTTTCAAGTCCTATATATTTAAAAGATACAACATTAGGATGTGTAAGATATATATATCCTTTAGATAGTAGCGAAAAACTTATAAATAATATGTTTATAATTATGGGCATATTAGCATGTACATCAATTCTTATATCATGGCTTTTAAGTAAGCTTCTTTCAGAAAAAATAGTTGGACCTATAAAAAAATTAAAGATAGTTTCTCAAAAAGTTACCAAAGGAGAATATGATAATAGAATAAAAATTAGAAGTGGAGATGAAATTGAAGATCTAGCACAAACTTTTAATGTAATGTCTGAGAGTATAAAAAATTATGTTGAAAGTTTAAAAGAGGAAAAACAAAAACAAAAGAGTTTTTTAGATAATGTAACCCATGAGTTTAAGACTCCATTAACAGCAATAATAGGATATTCTGAGATTATACCTAAATTAAAAAATCAAAATGATATAGATGAAAGTTTAGTTTATATAAAAGAAGAAGGAATAAGGCTTTTAAAGCTAGTAGAAGAACTTCTTGACTTATCAAAACTAGGAAAAAGCGAGTTTGAGATAGATAAAAAGAAAAATAATTTAAAAGAAGTCATAGAAGAAGTTTTAGTTATTATTAATCCAAGAATAAAAAAATATGAAATAGAAATAATTAAAAATACATTTGATATTGAAGCTTTAATAGATAGAGACAAGACCAAGCAAGTTATTTTAAATGTATTAGATAACGCTATAAAATACAGTGAATGTAGAAAGATAAAAATAAAATTGCAAGTTGAGAATAAAAAAATAATTTTAAATATCATAGATGATGGTATAGGTATAGCTAAAGAAAATATACCTAAACTTTTTGAGCCTACTTATAGGGTGAATAATTTAAATTCTATTAACAACAATGGAAATGGATTAGGTCTTTGCATATGTAAAGAAATAATGAAAAAGCAAGATGGAGATATAAAAATTAAAAGTAACCTAGGAGAAAGTACATCTGTAGAAATTATATTTAAAAGTAATTAGTATTATGAAAAATAATGAATGTTACATTTACGAAACATGAGTGAAATGTTTATGAGATGTTAAATTTTTATTATATGGGAGGAAACATAAGTGAAGAAAATTAGCTTAAAGGCTAAGATTATAGGCATATACACTACTATAATTATAATTTGCATTATAATGACAAGTTTAAATTATAGATTTTTATATAACAGAGTCAAAATAATAAGTGATAAAGATGATGTTGTAAATAAGATAAATATGTCTATACCTATAAAAATTGAAATTTCTAATGACAAATGGGGTGGTTATGTTTTTGAAGATGAGAATTCTATACAAATGATATGGAATTCCATAGGTGAGATTATGAATGATTTTTCGGAAGAGGAAAACTATATTACAGAAGGAACTAATATAAGCATTGATGCAAATGTTTACTATTTAAATGGTATGAAAGATAAATTTAAAATAAGCGATGTTCTTATTTTAAATAATCGCATGTATCATGATAACAATAAATTACCATTAATAAATAGATTGAAAAATGATTTGCTAGGTTACTTATATTCAACTTCTAATATAGCTAATCTCATAAATACTAGAAATAGAATAGTTATTAGTGATTCTAATAAAGTAAAAGAATTGAATGATTTAGATAAAGAAAAGTTAAAAAATTTAATAAGTAATTCAACTAAACTTGATAGTGATGATGGAATTAAAGCTTTAACAAAGGAAAAGAAGGAAGCTTTATCGCATATAAAAATTTATATTTATGATAAAGAAGATACTTCAATAAAAGTTAAAAGCTGCAATATTGTAAATATGGATGTATATATGGACGGAATATTTGTTGTTCAATATATGGGAGATGAAAATGGACAACACACATATTTTAAGGGAGACCTTAAAGGGATATGCGAAGATATATTAGAGAAAAATATTTAAAAATCATCAGCATTAGAGAGGGTAGTTAGTAATGAATATTAAAAAATTTATTTGTTTTATTGTAATCATATGTGTGTCTTTTAACCTTATTGCTTGTAATAAAAAAAGTTCAAAAGTAATTTATAAAGATGGATATTTAAATCTGGAAGGAAAGCATATTGTTGTTTATGTAGCATCTAGAGATGAAGTTGGTAGAACACTTTTAGAAATGTTTAAGGAAAAAACAGGATGTACATACGAATATATAAGAATGTCTACGCAAGAGGCATTAGAGCGAATTAGATGTGAAAAAAAATATCCTAAAGCAGATATATTTATAGGTGGAACTTGTGATGCTCATAATCTAATGAAAAAGGAGCAACTTTCAGAAAAATATATATGCAAAAATTACGATAGCATACAAAATGTATATAAAGATAAAGATGGATATTGGACAGGTTTAGAAGTTAATTTTTTATCTATTATTGTGAACAAGGATAGATGGGATAAAGAATTTGCAGATAAGGGATTAAAAATGCCAGAAAAGTATGAGGATTTACTTAATCCAATGTATAAAGGTGAGATTATAATACCAGATCCTAATATATCAGGAACAGGATATACTATTATAGCATCAATTGTACAAAATATGGGTAAAGAAAAAGCTATAGAATTTTTAAAAGAATTGAAATCAAATGTAGGACAATTTACATCTAATGGATATATTCCAGCACAGAAAGTTGCAACTGGAGAATATTTAATAGGTACAAATTTTATAGCAGATCAATTGTTAGTTAAAAATTCTGGATTTAATGTAATAACTAATATCCCTAAAAAAACTGGCTGGAATATAGATGCAATTTCAAAAATAAAAAATGGTCCAAATGAAGACGTTGGCAAATACTTTATAGACTTTTGTACAACCAAAGAGAGTGAGGAAATGATAATAAATATCTCTCAAGGTAAATCTACAAGAAAAGATATAAAAGATGATGATTATGAACAAAATTGTGAAGTAAATATGTATGATAATTATGATTTCAAAAAAGCTAGTGAAGACAGAGAGTGGTTAATTAAGATGTGGAATAGTTTTAAAGCGTAAATTTATAAATAAGGGAATATTTAAATTTAAACTTTTTTGAAATAACGTAATGACAATTAATACTTTAACTTTTTAAATTAATAATTAAACAACTTTCAATTTCTAGTATTTAGAACTTAAAACATTAAAATTTATTATTTTGGGGATAAATTTTAATGCAAATAAAATTAAAAGATAAATATTTTTAAGAAGTATTTATTATATTAAGGTAATTTGGAGGATAGATATGAATAAATTGACAAGTTTTTTTAGTATTAATAAAAAAGAAGCTACAGTATCAATTGAAGATCAAAGAAAGATGTGGTTAAAGGAATTCTTAAAAGCATTCTTAGTTGTATTTTCTGTGTATGCTTCTATGTATTTAATTAGAAATAATCTTAAAGCTGGACAACCACTTTTAAAAGAACAATTAGGTTTTACAACATCTGAACTTGGATATATAGGTTTTGGATTTTCTATAACTTATGCACTTGGTAAAACATTGTTAGGATATTTTATTGATGGTAAAAATGCAAAGCGTATAGTGTCATTTTTACTTATGATGTCTGCAACAATGGTCTTTGTAATCGGTCTTATACTAATATCAGGAAATAAATGTACTGGAGCTGTATTAATATTATGGGGATTAAGTGGATTTTTCCAAGCACCAGGTGGACCAAGTGCTTATTCAACAATTACTAGATGGACCCCTACTAATAAAAGAGGTAGATATTTAGGATTTTGGAATATGTCTCATAATATAGGGGGAGCATTAGCAGGAATGTTAGCATTATGGGGAGCAAATAAATTTTTCCATGGTAATGTGGCAGGAATGTTTATTGTTCCATCAATAATAGCAGCTGTTATTGGTTTTACAATGTTATTTGTAGGAAAAGATGAGCCAGAAGAGTTAGGTTGGAATTCTGCAGAAGAAATATTTGGTGAAGTTAAAGCTGAAAATAGTGCTGAATTAAATAACATGAGTAAATTTGAAGTGTTTAAAAAATATGTTTTAAAAAATCCATGGATTTGGGTCTTATGTGTAGCAAATGTTTTCGTTTATATAGTTCGTATAGGAATAGATAATTGGGCTCCTTTATACGTTACTGAACAATTACATTTTGCAATGGGTGATGCAGTTAATACAATATTCTATTTTGAAACAGGTGCACTTATTGGTAGTCTTAGTTGGGGATTTATATCTGACTTATTAAAAGGAAGAAGAGCAATAGTTGCAGTATTCTGTTTAATACTTACTGGATTTGCAGTTTTAGGATATAGATATGCTACAAGCGTTACAATGGTAAATGTTTCACTATGCGCTCTTGGTGCATTAATATTTGGACCACAATTATTAATAGGTGTATCTCTTGTGGGATTTGCTCCTAAAAAAGCAATTGCTGTTGCAAATGGTTTAAGTGGTACTTTTGGATATTTATTTGGAGATTCTACAGCTAAAGTTATGCTAGCTAAAATAGCTGATCCTAAATCATCAGGTGTAAATATTGGTGGAATGTGCCTTCACGGATGGAATGATGTATTTATTATATTCTATGGTGCACTTATAATTGGAATTTGTCTTTTATTAGTTGTTGCTTATGGCGAAGAAAAGAAGATAAGAAGCTTAAATAAGTCTGAAAAAGAAGCAGAAGAATTGGCTGCTTAATAGTATAAAAATAATTGCATAAATTAAGTATAGATATTTTGTATAACAAATGCTTTTCTAATGACAAAATAAGTTGTTAGAAAAGCATTTTATTTTTGCGATTTTTTATTTAAACACAAAAATTTATTGAGAAATTTTTAACATTTATCTATAAAAATACTCTAAAATTGTTGATTTATATAATATATTGTTATTTTTTTAACTTTTATAATTTTAATGTGTTGAAATTTGTTTTTAAATATGATATATTTACTCTCGAAAGTTAGTTGTACATACAAATGAAGCACTTATATACGAAATTTAAATTAAAACAATAACTTTCAATGGATTACTAGTAATTTATCTAAGATATAACTTTAAAAATTAAAAAATTGACTGATAAAAAATAAACAATGAAAAATAAAATTAGAATGATAAAAAATAAAATGGGAATGATAAAAATAAACAATTACTAAAAAATTTATAAATAGGAAGAAGATGAATATGATAGAAAAGAATATAGTAGAAAAAGACAAATTAACACCTAAAGATTATTTAAATAAAGTTTTGGCTGGAACTGCAACTGGAATTGTTGTAGGATTAATTCCAAATGCAATTCTAGGTTCAATATTTAAAGGACTAATAGATGTTTCTCCAATATTTGCCACTCTTTACAATGCTGTAAGTATTATGCAATTCATAGTGCCAGTTATTGTAGGTGTATTAGTAGGATTACAATTTAATCTTAATCCTATGCAATCAGTTATTGTTGGATCAGCAGTATTCTTAGGCTCAGGTGCTTATAAAGTCACAGAACATGGAGTACAAATGGTTGGTATAGGCGATTTAATAAACATAATGTTAGTTGCATGTATAGCTGTATATGTTGTTAGATTAATAGGAAATAAATTAGGATCATTAACAATATTATTATTACCAATTGTTGGAGCTGGTGTGGGTGTTATTGGAATGCTTATGCTTCCATATGTAAGACAAATTACTATAACAATAGGAAACTTAATTAATAATTTCGCAGTGTTACAACCATTATTAATGTGTATTTTAATTAGTGTTTCATTCTCGGTTTTAATTATTTCACCAATTTCAACTGTAGCAATAGGAATTGCCATAGGAATAACAGGACTAGGTGCTGGAGCAGCTGCTATTGGGGTTACTGCTTGTACAGCTGTTTTAGTAATTGGATCAAGAAAAGTGAATGAAAGTGGAGTTACTTTATCTGTGTTATTAGGAGCCATGAAAATGATGATGCCGAATTTAGTTACCTATCCAATAATAGCAGTACCTATTATTGCAAATGGTATCTTAAGTGGAATAGGTGCTTATCTGTTTAATATCTTAGGTACACCGAATAGTGCTGGATTTGGATTAGTTGGATTAGTTGGTCCTTTAGCGGCTATAAATAGTTCGGGATCAATTATTGGAGTATTAATAGCATTTGTGGTTATACCTTTTGTAGGTGCATTTGTTATTGATTGGTTCTGTAGAAAAGTTATACATTTATATGATGAAAATATTTTTAAATATATTTAATTTGTAATTGAAGCAAAAGAGGAGAGTGAATTGAAATGAAAATTGCAATTGTTGGAGCAGGAGCTATGGGCTCACGTTATGGATATATGTTACATGAATCTGGAAATGAAGTTTTTTTAATAGATGCGTGGAAGGATCATGTAGATACTATAAATAAAGAAGGATTAACAGTTGAAGAAAATGGAGAATGTAAGAAGGTAAAAATACCAGCAATGTTACCAGAAGATGCTAAAGAAGTTCCAGACTTAGTAATTTTATTTACTAAATCAATGGGATTAGAATCTATGTTAAAATCTGTAAAGAATATTTTAGGAAAACATACAAGAGTATTATGCCTATTAAATGGATTAGGTCATAATGAAACTATTGAAAAATATGTTGATAGTAAAAATATACTTATGGGTGTAACTTTATGGACAGCTGGATTAGCAGGTCCTGGACATGTTGTATTAACTGGAGATGGAAGCTTAGAAGTACAAAATATTGATTCTAATATGGAAGTAGAAGCAAGAGAGATTTGTGACATATTAAATCAAGCAGGATTAAAAGCTCATTATAGTGAAAATGTTATATTTTCAATATGGCGTAAAGCATGTGTAAATGGAACTTTAAATAGTTGTTGCACAATTTTAGATTGTAATATTAAGGAGTTTGGAGAGTTAAAAGAAGCGCCAGAGCTTATTCGTAATATTATAAAAGAATTTGCTGATATTGCTGCTAAATATGGAGTAGAATTAAATGTTGAAGAAGTTGCAAAAGGAATAGAAAAAATATATGATCCAAGCCAAGCTGGAGAACACTATCCATCAATGCATCAAGATTTAATTCAAAATCATCGTCTTACAGAGATTGATTATATAAATGGATATGTATCTAGAAAAGGTAAAGAATTTAATATAAATACAGAATGTAATGATTTATTAACAACTATGGTTCATGCAAAAGAACAATTACTTGTTAAATAAATACAGTTATTTAAAAAGTTGATTATTATTTAAATAGTAATCAACTTTTTTGATATTATTTATATAATTAAATAACCATCTTAATAATAAAATATAGGGTAAAGAAATACTTTTATATAAAATAGTGGTATTAATTTAGTTGCAAATTTTTTAAATTATCTTTAATATATTATTTATATAGATAAAATTATAAAAAGTTAGAACGGAGGCCATAATGCTTGAACAAAATTTTTGTGAGTGTTTATTTTTCACTGCAACTAGATTAAAAAAGATAGCAGCCAAAATAGCTGAAGACGAGTTAAAGCCACTAGGATTATCTCCTACATATGTATATATACTTCTTGGCGTAAAGTTTAAACCTGGAATAACACAAAAGGAATTAAGCAAAGAACTTCACTTAAAACCATCTACAATAACGAGACTTATAGATAAATTGGTTATAAATGGTTTAGTTGAGAGACGAGCTGAAGGAAAATTATCTCATATATATTTAACTAATGACGGAGAAAAAATTCAAGAGGATATACAAAAGTACAGATTAAAGTTACATAATCGTTATAGAGAAATATTAGGAGAAGACTATAATTTATTAACCAAGATAACAAATGATTCTGCAAGGATATTAGAATCTAAGTAGAGCGTTATACAAGTAACTCAAATGTGGACAATGTATTAAAAATATATTATAATAAATGCTTTTCTAATGACGAAATAAGTTGTTAGAAAAGCATTTTATTTTTTGCAACTTTTTATAATCATTAATTGTCTAATAGATGTAATAAGGCATTTAAATAAGTTACAGTCTATTTATAAAGAAAGCTTAGCTAATATATATATTAATACTTTAGTATTCTTTTAGAATTTATAGTATTGGTGTAAAAATAAAAATCATTATGGTAAGGGAGATAATATGATTAATGAAAATACATTAGTATATAGATTTTATAATAAAAGTCTAATGAAAAATAGTTTAGTAAAAATGGCCATGAAAGGAGATTCAGAAGCATTTACAAGTTTAATAAAGGAAAATAAAACATATCTTTATAAAATTGCTTATAGTTATGTAAAAAATGAACAGATAGCTTTAGATATATTACAAGAAAGCACATATAAGGCATTTATTAATATAAAAAAACTAAAAAAAGAAAGTGTTTTTAAAACATGGATAACAAAAATAGTAATAAATGAATGTATAAATACAATAAGAAAAAATGCAAAAATTACTTATTTAAATGATAATGATATATTGATTAAAAAAGAGTTTATATCTATTGAGGAAAAACTTGATTTATATGAAGCAATTGATAAATTGAGAAATAACTATAAAACAGTAATAATCCTTAAGTATTTTAATGATTTATCGTTAAGAGATATCTCTTATATTATGGAGATACCGGAAAATACAGTTAAAAGTCATTTGAAAAGAGCTAAAAATGATTTAAGTAAAATTTTAAAGGAGGACTTTTTAAATGAATAAGAACTATGAAAATATTACTATACCAGATAATATAGATGATTTTATAGATATTGGGGTAAAAAGAGCTGTAGATTTAAAAAATATTAAAAGAAAAAAACTTATTAGAAGAAATTTAGGGATTACAGCAGCTTCCTTAATTATTGTTTTAACTATAGGGTTTTCAAATCCAGCATTAGCAGCTAAAATACCTATTGTTGGAAATGTATTTCAAGCTATTGAAAAAAATATATACTTTCCAAGTAATTATTCAGAATACTCTACATCAGTCAATGAAACAGCATACTCTAATGGAGTAGGTGTAACTTTGTCTGATATATTATGCGATGGACAATCTTTATATGTAACATATATTGTTGAGAGTGAAAAGCCTTTTAAATATACGTCGTGGGGAGAGGCACCTTTAACAGTGAATCAACTTATAACAAGTGAAGAATATAATAAAGTAGATTTCTCTAATAAACAACTAGACAATACAGGAATTGCTGGTCTTGAAGGAAAATTTATTGATGATAACACTTTTGTAGGTATGGAAAAGTATAAACTGTCATCGCTAAAAACAGCTATCCCAGATGAATTTATATTTCAAGTTAAATACATATCATTTCAAACTGATTCAGTAGAAAATGATGAAAAACATGATGTGAAATCTGGTACATGGGCTTTTAAAATACCTGTAAAAGTGAATAAAGATATTAAAAGAGTTGTAAATCTAGATAACATAGGAAATGACAGTGTAAATTTAAACTCGCTATCAATAACACCTTTTGATATGATATTTAGTTTAACCTATAACAAAGGTAAGTGGAGTGACTATGAAGTTTCAATTTATGATGAAAATAGAGAAGAACTTAATCTTTCAGATAGTAGTATAGATGAAGATAATAAAACTGAAAATATGATTTTTAAAGCACCTTCTAATGAAAGTAAAAGCATTAGGGTTATAATAAATAAGCCTATATTAGAAAAAGGCGAAACAATAACTGAATCAAAAGGTCAAAGTGAAACTTCCTACGAAGAGATTGGAAAAGAATTAATATTTGATGAGATAATAAATATTAAATAAACATAATATGATTAGATATTAATAAACAAGCTAATGATATTAAAAGAATCATTAGCTTATGTTATAATTGTCTTAAAATGCAGACGTTATTTAAGCGATAGATAAACTTTAAGAGAGGAAGTGAGATTATGAAAAAAAGATTTAACACAACAGGAGTATGTGTTCCTAGAAAGCATTATATGGTAGATATATCAAATAAAATAGATGAGATAGAAAAACTTGTAGAGGAAGAATTTTATTTTGTTATAAATAGGCCAAGACAATTTGGAAAAACAACAACATTGAATGAATTATATAAAAGACTAAGTGGTAAATATAGTGTAATAAGAATGGATTTTGAACTTATAGGAGAAGATTTTGCAAGTGAGGAGAGATTTTGTGAAACCTTTGTAGACTATATGTCTAGATTTACTAATATAGATATCAGAAAAGCATCAACGTTAACAGAACTTTCAAATAGGATAATGGATTTGACAAAAGATAATGAAATTATACTTATCATAGATGAAGTTGATAAAAATTCTAGCAATAGATTATTTTTAAGCTTTCTTGGTATGCTTAGATCATTATATTTAAGTAGAGAACAGGATCTTGGGACTACTTTTAAATCAGTTATATTAGCAGGTGTGTATGATATTAAAAATTTAAAATTAAAGGTTAGAGATAATTCAGAAATAAGATATAATTCACCATGGAATATAGCGGTGAATTTTAATATAGATATGAGTTTTAGTGAGATAGAAATAGGAACTATGCTTAAGGAATATGCTGCTGAAAATGCATTACCATTAAATATAGAATTTCTTAGTAAGGATATATATAAATTTACAGCAGGATACCCATTTTTAGTATCAATAATATGTCAAATAATAGATGAAATTTTATTATCAGAAAATAAAAGGGAATGGACAATATTTGATATACAAAGAGCGGTAAAATTATTATTAGAAGATAAAAATACATTATTTGATGATTTAATTAAAAATCTTGAAAATAACTCAAAATTATATGGATGTTTATATAATATCCTAGTTAGTGGTTTGCAAATAACATACAATATAAATAATCCAACCATAGATTTAGGTCATATGTTTGGATATTTAGTAAAAGATAAAAATAATAATACCACTGTATCAAATCAAATTCTTAAAGAAGTTATTTACAATTATATGATATCAAAAACGGATACTAGAACAATGTCTAAATATAATTTTAAAGATAACTTTATAAATGAAGATAATACCCTTGATATGGAGAATGTATTATTAAGATTTCAACAATTTATGAAAGAGAATTATAGTTCTAGGGATATAGAATTTTTAGAACGACAAGGAGTTCTTTTATTTTTATCATTTATAAAACCAATAATTAATGGAGTGGGATTTGATTATAAAGAAGTTCAAATTTCAGAAGAAAGAAGATTAGATATCGTTATTAAATATAATAAATGTAAGTATATTATAGAAACAAAAATATGGCATGGAGAAATTGCACATAAAAAAGGTTTAAATCAATTAAAAAATTATCTTGAAATAGAAGGTTTAAATAAGGGATATTTATTAATATTCAACTTTAATCAAAATAAAGAATATACTCATAGTGAATATTATGTAGATGATAAAACTATTTTTGAAGTTAGAGTTTAAAAGAAATAGTAGCTTACTAATTGAAAGTGAAGCTACTATTTTTGTATTTAGAATAAGAGATGGTGAATCATGTCATAAATAAATGAGGTTTTTAGGCTTATACATTGATATTACTTGGTTAAGGCTGTTTTTATTTGCACATATATAAACCTTTCATGAACTGTAAGTGTTGTATTCCATTATTGTTTTGTATAATAAACTCAAAGACATGATTAATAAAAGCATTAGTTTAGTGATTATGAAATTAGAATTTATTATCTAAAGTGCAATGCACTTTATTAAATGGAGGAAATAAAGAATGGTTGAGAAAATATTAGAAGTACAATCTTTACGTAAGTATTATGGGAAAAAGGATAATGTTACAAAAGCTATAGATGGCAGTAGCTTTCAAATTGTAGATGGAGAGTTTGTTGGTATTATGGGAAGTAGTGGGTCTGGAAAAACAACATTACTGAATTGTATTGCAACAACTACTTGTCCAACAGATGGGAAAATTCTTTTAAAAGGTGAAGATATAGGACGATTTAAAGGAAAGAAACTGGCTGATTATAGAGGAAATCGTATTGGATATCTGTTTCAAAATTTTGAGTTAATTGATAACTTGAATGCTAGAGAAAACATTATGTTACCTGTTTCTATTCATAATATGATGGGAAAAGAAGATGAAAAAAGAATTGATAAACTTGCAAAATATTTAGAGATTGAAGATGTAATGACAAAATTCCCATCAGAAATGTCTGGTGGACAAAAACAGCGTGTAGCAGCTGCTAGAGCATTAATTATGAATCCAGAAATAGTTCTTGCAGATGAGCCTACTGGCGCATTAGATTCAAAAAATGCAAAATTATTAATGAAAAAACTTTCTGGACTAAATCAAAAGCAGAGGGCAACTATTTTAATGGTAACTCATGATCCTAATGTAGCAAGTTACTGTTCACGAATTTTATTTATTCAAGATGGAATGGTTTTTCATGAACTTAGAAAAAGAGTTCCAGAAGAATCTCAAGAAGCTTTTTATGAAAGAATCATTTCAGTAATGGCACAATTGGGAGGAGGAAGTGCAAATGTTCTTTGATTTAGTTAAGAAAAATAGTAGACGAAATAGAAAAGAAAACGGGCTATTTTTTGTATCTTTGATTGTGTCAATAATAGCATTTTATATTATTTTATCATTAGAAAATCAGGATGTAATAATATTTTTAAAAACAATAGAAAGTGATGCAGTTAATCGTCTATTATTACTAACGCCTGTACTATATGCAGTTTCATTATTTATTTTATTCTTTTTGGTTTACTTTGCAGGAAAGTATCAGTTGGAAAAAAGAAGTCATGAGATTGGTATGTATTTGATGCTTGGTATGCGTCGTAAAAGATTATTCTTTATGCTTCTGGTAGAAGAGGTATGGAATAGTATCATATCACTTGCTATTGGAATTCCTATAGCTGTTTTTATATCAGAGATGATTAGCATGATTACAGCCAAAGTTGTTGGGTTTGGTATTATAGGACATAAATTTTCATTTTCTATTTTGGCAGTGCTATGGACGCTGGTTGGTTATTTTCTTATTAGATTAGCAGCTCTATTAATATTAAGTGGAAATATTGCAAAAAAAGAAATAATGCAATTACTATCAGAATCTCAAGACAAAAAACATAAGGTTCACAATAGGGTTTTTACAATAATAAAGCTATTACTAGGAATTACATTATTGATTATTTCTTATGTACTGGCTATTGCAGGAGATGCATGGACTTCTATTAAGGTTATGGGAATTACAGTTATTTTAGGGCTTTGTGGTACTTTTCTTTTATTTCATGGTATTGGAATATTATTTGAAACTATTCTTAAAAAGATGAAGAATAAAAATGGGTTAGAAATATTTACATTTAGACAGTTACAGGAGAATGTATTTCTTAAATCAAATTCTCTTGCAGTTTCATCACTATTAGTTTTGATAGCATTGTGCTGCTTTGGTTATGGTGTTTCAGTAAGTTTTAACTATAGTTCAATAAATCAGAATGTGTTACATTATACATTTGAAGGAAAAGAGCAAGAGATAAAGGCAGAATTAAATAAGCTACAAATGCAAGATTATATGAATGAAATATTTGAGGTTAAAATAGGTCATTTAAGTAATTCTGATAATAGAGATAGCTTTTCTTATGAAAATTTAATAGAGGCTGTGAAGAAACAGGAAGATTTTAATGATAAGGATATCTTATTAAATAATCTTCAGCATTTCACATATCCATATTTGATTTCTTTATCAGGATATAATAACATTCTAAAATTGGCAGGAAAGGATACCATCAAGCTTGGTGAGAATCAAGTAGCGTTATATAATGGTCTAGAGTTTTCATATGGAAATACAGCAGAAATATTGAGAAGTGTACTTAAAGAAAAAGTAAAGGTAGAAATTGAAAATAAGGGATATGAGCTTGTAGAACAACTTTGCCAAGATAATATTGTCACTGATCGTTCTATAAATATTAGTTATGGATTGATTGTTTCAGACGATGTATTTAATCGTTTTACAAATGGAGAATATAGTTCTTATTGGAATGCAGCATTAAAAGATGATTTTGTGAAAGATAATGGGTTAATGCAGGCAATCAGACAGGTAAATGAATTACTTAATAAGACAAATCTAAAGTATGAAAGCTACCTACAAAATATGGGAAGACAATTGTTTTATACAGTGGCAGCTAGCTATACAACAATTTACCTTGCAATTATTTTCTTGATTATTGCCAATACTGTTATAGGAGTTCAATTTTTAATGCAACAGCAAAAGACAGAAAGACGCTATCAGACAATAATTCGTCTTGGATGTGATTATAAGGATTTATGTAAGTCGGCTAGAAAACAGATAAAATGGTATTTTTCTTTTCCAGTAGTGGTTGCAGCAATTGGAAGTATATTTGGAATTAGGGCATTACTTTCAGGGATTGCCACTTCAGAAATGAAATCAAAAATTGGTGCATTAATGATAGTTGCAGTACCTATAATTATTGTACTTTGTGTGGTAGAATTTTGTTATATCATTGCTGTAATACAAATGAATGATAAGCAAATAGTTGCATTGATGAATATGAAAAGAGAAGATAGATAATAATATAAAATTACATTAAGTTAAACTTAGAAAGGGGGATTCAAATGAAGAAGATTGTCATAGTTGAGGATGAATTATTTATGAGGGAAGAACTTGTATCTATATTGCAGAAGGAAGCATACGTTACTTGTTGTATTACAAGCTTTATCAACACAGCAGAAGAAATCTTAAAATCATCCCCTGACCTTGTGTTGTTAGATTTGAATTTACCAGGCGTAACTGGTTTTGAAATATGTAAAACAATTAGGATGAAAAGCACTGCCCCTATACTGGTGCTCACTAGTCGAGACCAATTAAGAGATGAACTACATGCTTTAGGGTTAGGAGCAGATGAATACCTTACAAAGCCATGTAACAAAGATAGATTAATAGCTAGAATTTCTAATTTGCTTCGTAGATATGAAGATAGAAATCATTTTATTGAAATAAAAGGAGTAAAACTTGATTTGCAAACTTATACAATGTATGCTAATGAGCAGTCCATTGTACTAACTGAAAATCAAGGGAAAATAATGGAGCTTCTTTTATTAAATGCAGGTAAAATTGTTACAAAAGATATGCTGTTTGAGAAAATATGGGGCACTAAAGAGTACATTGATGAAAATGCACTACAAGTTAATATGACAAGGTTAAAAAAGACAATTAGAAGTTTAAACATAAAGTATGAAATTATAACAGTAAGAGGCAAGGGATACAATCTTGTAGCAATTGAGGAAAAAGAAAATGATTAGAAAGTTAGTTAGCATCTTTTTAAAATATAAAATATGGCTTGTTGTAATTATGATTTTTAATGTTATGTTTGGTGTTTTTCTTTGGTTAATTGACGCTAATGGTTTCACTTATATTTTTCCAACCATGATAATTGGTTCTATTTTATTATATAGTTTAATTAGTTTTGTAGTTTATGGTATAGATAAAAGAAAAGAAGAAGCACTTATAGAGTTTATAGAAAATCCAGACTTGCATGAAGAAGAAGTATGTCTTAGTTTTCTTTCAGGTGGAGAAAAAGAGATTATTCATTTAATTGGAGAAAAGCTTCGTAAAAAGGAAGAGCTAATCAAAAAGCAAGATTTAAATCTAAAGGAATATGAAGAGTATATAGAAACATGGGCACATGAGATAAAAACACCATTAGCGTTGATGACGTTTGTTCTTGATAATAGAAAGGAAGAGATTTTATTTCCAATCTATCAGAGATTAGAATATGTAAGAACTAAAATGCAAGAAGATATCGAAAGAATGTTATATTATTCAAGAGTGAAATCTGAGCATTTAGATTATATTTTTACCCAAATATCACTTGATGAAATCAGTAAGGATGTTGTTGATGAGTATAAAAACTTAATAGAGGAACAAAAAATTACTATTAATAATGAAGTAGGAAATATACAGGTACTTTCCGATAAAAAAGGGTTAATATTTGTGTTAAGACAGGTTTTAAGTAATTCTATAAAATATATGGATAGAGAAAAATTCAATCCTTTCATAGCACTACTTACTAAGATTGATAATAGAAGTGGTAATATAATGCTTGTAATTAAAGATAATGGAATAGGAGTTAAGCCGTATGATTTGCCATTTTTATTTGATAAAGGATTTACAGGAGATACTGGAGAACAGAGAAAACGATCTACTGGAATGGGACTTTATTTGGCAAAGCAAGTAACTGATAGCCTAAAAATTAAAATCGAAGTTTCAGAAGAATACAAAGATGGTTTTGAAATATCTTTGTTATTTCCTATCATAGAATAGTAAAACCTCATTTATTTATGATACGGTGAAGCGTACCTGTAGAGAACCCAAATAAATAGATAATGATTAAAGGTTAATTAATAAGTCAATTATGTTAAATATGTAATTGGCTTATGTTATAATTATTGTAGTTATTATGTGTAGCAAAGAAAAATGAGTAATGGGAAAGGAGGATATATGATGGCAGTATATTTAAATACTAATAAATCTTTAGAAAATTATAAAAGGTTATTAAATATAGATTATTTTGTTGATAAATCAATGATAATAGAAAAAACTAATAAGCTTATTAATACAGTAAATAGTTATATATGCATAACAAGACCAAGACGATTTGGTAAATCAAGTGTTGCTGATATGTTAGGTGCTTATTATTCGAAGGCTGTGGATTCAAAAGAGATTTTTGATAGACTTAATATAAGCAAATCTTATGATTATGAAGAGCATTTAAATAAATATAATTTAATTAATATATCCTTTAATAAAATACCGGAAATTGGGAAAGGCTTTGATGCTTATATGGATATGATAAAGACATCATTAATAAATGATATTAATGATGCTTTTCCCAAAATTGATAGTAAAAAATATTTCACTATAAGTGATATGTTAAGTGATACTGGAGAAAAGTTTATTTTTGTTTTTGATGAATGGGATTATATTTTTAATAATAATTTATTTATTGAAAATCAAAATGATTTTTTAGAGTTTTTAAGGAATCTTTTAAAGGATCAACCTTATGTAGCTCTTGCATATATGACAGGAGTTCTTCCTATAAAGAAATATTCAAGCGGTTCTGCTCTTAACATGTTTGATGAATTTACATTTTTAAAAGATAGAACATTTGATGAATATTTTGGATTTATAGAAGATGAAGTTATGAAGCTTTGCAATAAAAATAAAAATATTAGTTTTAAAGAATTAGAAAGTTGGTATAATGGTTATTTAACTGCAAAAGGAGTTAAAGTATATAATCCAAGATCAGTAGTGAAAGCACTACAAAATAATTACTGTGAAAGTTATTGGACTAATACTGGTGCTATGGATGAGGTAGCAGAGTATCTTAAATGCAATACATTAGAAATCAGAGATGATGTGATAGAAATGGTATCGGGTGAGGAAGTTGATATTATAATAGACGAGGAATTTAGGGCAGGTCAAGGAGTACCAAGGACTAAAGAAGAAATATACTCGGCTATGATAGTACTTGGATTTTTATCATATTATGATGGGTATTTAAAAATACCTAATAAGGAACTTATGAAGGAGTTTGAAAAGGCTTTAAGAGATAAATCTTTTGGATATGTTTCAGAGATAATAGCTAATTCAAAAAGAATGTTAAAGGCAACAGTTAATGGAGATATAAAAACTGTGGAAGCTATACTTCATGATATTCATAACTCAGAAATACCAATACTTCAATATAATGATGAGAACAGTCTTTCATGTGTTTTAACTTTAGCATATCTTTCTGCTAGAGATACCTATAGAGTAGAAAGAGAAGAAAAAACAGGAAAGGGTTATGCAGACTTTACTTTCCATCCTAGAAGAAAGAATGATATTGCGTTTATAGTTGAACTTAAGAAGGATGAATTACCAGAAGTAGCACTAAATCAAATTAGAGAAAAAGAATATGTAGAGAAGATAAGACGCGAGAATGAAGGCAAAAAAGTATTAGCAGTGGCAATATGCTATGATTCAAAGAATAAGGAACATACTTGTAAAATTGAAAAAATCTAAGATGATAATATAGATAGGCTCAGTGTAGTCTATCTTAATTTTTGTAAAAAATATAATATTATAGATACAGGATAATAGTCCAATGTAGGGGCCAATATCCTGTATTTTTTGAATGTGCCTAAAACTATGCTTGAGGTTTTAATATACGTGGCTCATAAACTTCTGCAACTGCTTTCATAATGAAAATGAAGCAGACAGCAAAAAATATTATTGTTACGATGAGAAGTACATACTGGTAAGCAAATTTGCCAAGTATAAATCCATAGATTAATGCTCCAAAGGGAACAGCTCCTTGACAGAACACACCCAATAAAGCAAAGAACCTTGCTCTCATTTCATTTGGAACCATTTTTTGAAGATTTACATTCATAGGTGTGTTTATTCCTGAATTAAACAATCCACATAATAGTATTACTGCTGCTAAAACTATAAATAGTTTCAAGTTATGACCACCAAGATAATTTACAGCATTTGGGTATACTGAAAATGTAAGTACAAAAAGCATAGCTGCTTGAAGTAAAATTGCAAGTTTTATTACCATTTTTGTACTAAATTTCTTTAAATAAGCACCTATTGATATATTTCCAAGTAGTATACCAACGGTAAAACATGAAATTAAATAGCCATACTGCTGTGAATTAAAACCTACACATTTTTTTAATACATAGGGAAATACTATATCAAAAAAAGGTGCAACAAGAAAATTACTTAGCAAGCAAAATAGGAAAAGTTGATTTAAAGCTTTATTTTTCTTTATAAAGCCAATTACACTAGCATTTTCTGTAAAAAATAATTTTAAAGTTATTCTTTCTCTTTGTCTATCTAGTATTTTTAATAAGATTATTACCTTTATGTATGTTAATAAATGCTTTTATAATTAATGAAATATTTTGTTATGAAAGCATTTTATTTTTGAATTTTTTAGTGATATACTAAATTAGTTATTATAAAGAATCAGCAAGGATGAAGTATAAACATGGAAAATAAAAATTATTTGTACGATAATTATTTAAATATGGCTAGAAATTTAAAAAGTGAGAGAAACTTATTAAAAGCTTTAAAATTTTATAAAAAAGCATATGCATTAAATGTAGGTAAAATGGATATAGAATTTTTACTTGATATGGCATTATTATATGATGAAATTGGTTTGAGAAAAGAAGCAGAAGAAAAATATTTAGAAATAATTAATTTAGATGAAGATGAACCCAGAGCTTATTATGGTTTAGGCACTATATATGATGAATTAGGCGATTTGTCAAAAGCAAAAGAGTATTACAAAATATCAATACAAAAAGATTCAAGTTATGATAAAGCATATTTCTTTTTAGCCAATATATATGATGAATTAGGTGATAAAAAAAAGGCAATTTTAAATTATAAAAAAACTATTGAATTAAATAACAATGATTTATGGGGATATGCGAACTTAGCTTGCATTTTTGAAGAATTAGATAGAAATGAAGAAGCGTTAAAATATATAAATAGGGCTCTAGAAATAAATCCTAAACATTATAGAATATTGTTTAACAAAGCTGTAATATCAAATAAATTACATAAGAAACAAGAAGCTATAGATTATTATAAAAAGTCTATAAAAGCAAATCCTACATATACATATAGTTTTTTAAATTTAGCTGTTATATATAGGGAAGATAATGATTTTATAACTGCAATAAATGTAATAAATAAAGGAATAGAAATAAATCCAGAAGAAGGATTCTTATATTACAATAGAGCTTGCTTCTATGTTAATACAAAGGAATTATTAAAGGCTTTAAAAGATGTAGAAAAGTGCATAGAGCTAAATGATTTATTCTTAGATTATATGAAAAAAGATAAAGAACTTGATCCTATAAGAGATTTAAAGGAATACAAAGAATTTATAAACAACATTTAATAGAATAGTATGGTATTATTTTATATAGTGATGTAAAAATGATGTGTTTTAAATATGTGTTCATATATGAACACTTTGCTAAAATAAATATTAAAGAAAGTGGGGGCGAAGGCTTATGAAGGAAACTTTTACAGAAGGTTTAGAGATTTCAATGGATAATCTTTATAAAACAGGAGCATTTTTAACATGTGGAGACGAAAATAAAGCTAATACTATGACAATTAGCTGGGGAAGTGTAGGTTATATTTGGAGACGACCTATATTTATGGCACTAGTTAGAGAAACAAGATATACTAAAGAATTTTTAGATTCTGGTGATAATTATACAATTAGTATACCATTTGAAGGAAGTATGAAATCAGCACTTACTATATGCGGAACAAAATCAGGTAGAGAGATAGACAAAGAAAAAGAAGCTAATATAAAATTTATACCTAGCAAAAGTGTAAGTAGTCCTATAGTTCATGGATGTAATAAATATTATGAGTGCAAAATAATGTTTAAACAAGAAATGGATTTAGATAATATTGATCCTGAAATCAAAGATAAATTCTATGGCGAAGGCGAATCAAAGCATGTCTTATATTTTGCTGAAATCTTAGAAAACTATACTAAATAATAAGTATAATTATTTAGCTCTGTTTAAGCAGTGGGTTGATATATGCATAAGTAAAGGTGGACGGAATGTAAAAAGGAAACTCGACTTCTGATAGTCGCTGAGTAAGTTCGAGGAGCGAAATATAAAATTCTGACTCTCACTTAACAACGCTAAAATGAGTATAATCCCATTTTAGCTTGCTCCCAATATAAAATTGGAGACAAGCAGTAAATGTGACGATACTCATTAAGGGTTCTAAAAGCCCAATTAAGTAATAGCTTTATTGTTATTTTAATGATTATTTTCTATAATTAATTTGTGATAAATTAGGTGTATGTTCAAATTCGATTGGTTCGTTCTTGTATAAGAATTTTACGCCATCAATCCATTCACCTTTATATTTTACTTGAAGAAAAGTTTCTAATAAACTATTTTCAGATATTTCTCCACCGGTAGAGCCTTGTAATTTATTAGCTATCCAATTAGGTTTCTTTAAATCAACATTGCTAGTTACACCTTTATTAGCTGCACTTTCATCTAAGTTTATAGTAGCAATTTTTTTGCCATCTACAGTATCGATAGATTTTACTTCTATTGGTAAGTTATCAAATGTTTTTTCAGAAAGAGCCTTTGATAACTTCTTTAATTTATCTTCTAAACTTAAATCTTTGTTTAGCTCAATAGTTGAAATTTCTTTTATTTCCATATTATCTGCATCTTCAGTATATATAGAGAATGCCTCAGTTTCTTTTTTATTATTCTTATCATTTTTATCATCTTTAGAAGTATCAGTAGGATTGTCCTTTTTGATATCATTCTCATTATCTGTCTTTGGATTCTCTACTACAGTATTGTCTTCTGGTTTTGTATTAGTGGCTGGATTTGAAGAACAACCTACTAAAGCTATACTTAACATTAGAACCGTAGCTAAAATCAATTTTTTTACCATTATTCTTTCCTCCCTATTTAAAAAAATAAGTAATACTTTAAAATATCATAACAATTATAGCATATGTATTCAATAATTAAAAGTTTGGGGATATGAAGAAAATAATGGTAAATAACGAAAATATATTTTCAAAATAATTGACAATTTATTTTGAATGTAGTATATTTTGATTATCAAAATGTTTGATTGCAGAAATTAAATTACTAAGTCAAATATTTAATGTTTTATCTGGAGGAAAATAAATAGATGAATCAATCAAAAAAGATAGTCAATCAGATATTAGTAGAATTATTTAATGATATTTTACAAATAGAAGAACAAACAATAAAAGAAGGAGTAATTTCAGATCTTTCAATTACTGAAATTCATACTATTGAAGCAATTGGAATGTATAAAAAAAGAACTATGTCTGAAGTAGCTCAAGATTTAAAAATAACAGTTGGAACATTAACAACTGCAATCAATAAACTTATTAAAAAAGGTTATGTAGAAAGAAGCAGAATAGAAGAAGATAGAAGAGTTGTTTTAATTGCTTTAACTAAAAAAGGAAAACTAGCTTATAGATTACATGAAAAATTTCATAATGATATGGTTAGTAACTCAATAGAAAGCTTAACACAACAAGAAGAAGCAATGCTAATTTCAGCATTAAATAAGATAAATGAGTTTTTAAGAGAAAAATATAAATTGAAATAATTAAGGAGAAAAGTATGAATATTAAAATAGGGGGAGTAGGGGGATATCTACCATCACTTGTTGTTACAAATGATAAAATTAGTGAATTTGTTGATACTAATGATGAGTGGATAGTTGAAAGAACAGGTATAAAAGAACGTAGAATTTCAGAAGGTGAAAATACTTCGGAAATTGCTGTGAAAGCCGCTAAAGTTGCCCTTGAGAGAGCAAAGATTGATTCTGAAGATTTAGATTTAATAATAGTAGCAACTATTACTCCGGATATGTTTATGCCATCTGTGGCGTGTTTAGTTCAAAAAGAATTAAATGCTAATAAGGCTGCGGCATTTGATATAAATGTTGCCTGCTCAGGCTTTGTATTTGCATTAGAAACTGCAAATTCATTAATGAAATCATTGAATTACAAGAATGCACTTGTTATAGGTGCAGAAACACTTTCTAAAGTTATTAATTGGAATGATAGAGGAACATGTATATTATTTGGTGATGGTGGTGGAGCAGCAGTACTTGTAAGAGATGAAAAGAATGGAATAATTAATTCCTATTTGAAAACAGATGGAAAAAAAGGAGATTCATTGACTATAGGTGCGCTTGATTTTAACACTCCTTTTACTAAAGAAAATTTTATTAGCAACCAATATGTTGAGATGAATGGTAGGGAAGTTTTTAAATTTGCAACTTCAGCTATTATTAAAGGAATTGATGGTGCATTAGAAGGTACAGATGTTTGCTTAAATGATATAAAGTATATAGTACCTCATCAAGCTAATATAAGAATATTAGATTATGTTGCTAAAAAATTAAAGATAGATATAAATAAGTTTTATATAAATTTAGATAAAACAGGAAATACATCTTCAGCTTCAGTGCCATTAGCTTTAAATGAGTTATATGAAAAAAATCTTCTAGAAGAAGGAGATAAGATACTTTTAGTAGCTTTTGGTGGTGGATTAAGCTATGGAGCTACATTACTAGAATGGTAAAAATTAAATTATTAGGCTATGTTTTAGTAAAGTGTTGAGATATTAATATATAAACAGATACTTAAAATATAGTTAACTATTAATTTAAAGATAAATAAAAAAAGAGACATCAAGGAGGAAAAAATTATGTTATTTGAAGAAATTAGAGATATAATATGTGAACAATTAGGTGTAGAAAAGGATGGAATAACTTTAGAAACTACATTTGAAGATTTAGGAGCAGATTCTTTAGACTTATTCCAAGTTGTAATTGAATTAGAAGAAAAATTCGATATTCAAATAGAGGAAGTTGAAAAGTTAAAGAGCTTAAAAGATGCAGTTGAATATGTAAAGAATAAGACGAATAATTAAAATTTAAAATACTAACATCCAAGTTAAGTCGGGTATGCAAATGAGTATTCCCGATTTAATTTATATAATGTAAGTATTTTTATAAAAACACTATTAGGAGGAATTATTTGTGGCAAATAATAGAGTATGTGATCTACTTGGTATAAAGTATCCAATATTTCAAGGAGGTATGGCTTGGATCGCAGATGCATCTTTAGCAGCAGCGGTAAGTGAAGCTGGTGGAATTGGAATAATAACAGGAGCAGCACCAACAGAATGGGTAAGAAAACAAATCAGAGAAGCTAAAAAATTAACAGATAAACCTTTTGGTGTAAATATAATGCTAATGTCTGAAAATGCAGAAGAAATAGCGGAACTAGTATGTGAGGAAAATATAGCTATTGTTACTACTGGAGCAGGAAGTCCAGGTAAGTACATGGAAAGATGGAAAGCAAATAATATAAAGGTAATACCAGTTGTTGCATCAGTAGCCCTTGCTAAGAGAATGGAAAAAGCAGGAGCAGATGCAATTATAGCAGAAGGTACAGAATCAGGTGGTCATGTAGGTCAACTTACTACAATGGCATTAATTCCACAAGTTGTAGATGCAGTAAGCATACCAGTTATAGCAGCAGGTGGAATAGGTGATGGAAGAGGAATTGCAGCTTCTTTTATGTTAGGAGCAGAAGGAGTTCAAGTTGGAACTAGATTTTTAGTTGCAAGAGAATGTACAGTAAATCAAAATTATAAAGATAAGATATTAAAAGCTAAAGACATAGATACAGAAGTTACAGGTAGATCTACAGGTCATCCAGTAAGAGTGCTTAAAAACAAGCTATCAAGAATGTATGCTAAGTTAGAAAAAGAAGGTATAAGTCCAGAAAAATTAGAAGAATTAGGAGCAGGTACTTTAAAGAAAGCAGCAGTAGATGGTGATGTGGATAATGGATCTATAATGTCTGGACAAATTGCAGGCTTAATTAATAAAGAACAAACATCAAAGGAAATTATTGAAGAGATGTTTGAAGAAGCAAAGCAAAGGTTTATGTTGTTTGGAGGAAATCATGAATAGTGAAAATATTGCATTCCTTTTTCCAGGTCAAGGTGCCCAATATGTGGGTATGGCAAAGGAATTCTATGATAAAATACCAGAATGTAAAGAAATAGTTGATAAAGCAGAAAAAATATTAGATATGCCAATAAAAGATATGCTATTTAATGGTCCTGAAGAAGTTTTAATGCAAACAGAAAATGCTCAACCTACAATAGTAGTGGCTTCTTTAGTAGCATTAAAAGCTTTGGAAGTAAATAATATTGAAGCAAAGTATACTGCAGGATTAAGTCTTGGTGAATATGCTTCACTAATTTTTTCAGGAGCGCTTTCTTTAGAAGAAGGATTACTTCTTGTAAAAGAGAGAGGCAGAATCATGGGAAATTCTCTTCCAAAAGGTCTTGGAAAGATGGCAGCCATTTTAAAGCTTGATAATGAAAAATTAGAAAAGCTATTAGAAAGAGCAAGTGAGTGTGGTGTTGCAGAAGCAGCAAATTACAATTGTCCAAAACAAGTAGTTATAGCTGGTGAAAATAAAGCTATTGATGAAGCAGTGAAAATTGCAAAGGAACTTGGAGGATTAGGAATACCTTTAAAGGTAAGTGGACCTTTCCATAGTTCATTATTAAAGAATGCAAGTGAAGAATTTTATAACACATTAAAGAATACAAATATAAATTCATTAAATAAAGTTGTATATTCTAATGTGAAAGGGTTACCTTATGATGAAGAAGATGATTTTAAAGAGTTATTAAAAAGACATATAAGATCATCTGTACTTTTTGATAAGACTATTGAAGATATGATAAAAAATGGAGTTAATACATTTATTGAAGTTGGACCAGGCAAGGTTCTTAGTGGATTTGTAAAGAAAATTAATAGAAGCGTTAAAGTATTAAATATAGAAGATATGGAATCATTAAATAAATTATTATTAACATTAGAAGAAATTTAGCTTAAGGAGGATTTTTATTAATGCTAAAAGGAAAATGTGCAATTATTACAGGAGCTGCAAGAGGGATAGGTAAAGCAATTGCTTTTAAATTAGCTTCTCTTGGTGCAAACATAGTATTGAATTATAGAAGTAGCGAAGAAGAAGCAAAAATAGTAGCTTCTGAAATAGAAAAAATGGGTGTAGAAGTTTTAACTGTTAAAGGTGATATAAGTAAGTTAGAAGATGTAGAAAATATTATAAGTGAAGCAAAAAGTAAATTCGGAATTATAGATATTATTGTAAATAACGCTGGAATAACAAAGGATACCCTTATTCTTAGAATGAAAGAAAAAGACTTTGATGATGTTATAGATGTAAATTTAAAAGGAGTTTTTAATTGCTTAAAATCAATCACTCCTGTCATGGTCAGACAAAAATATGGAAAGATAATAAACATTTCATCAGTAGTTGGTGTTGCAGGTAATGCAGGGCAAGTAAACTATGCAGCTTCTAAAGCAGGAGTTATAGGCATGACAAAATCTTTAGCTAAAGAACTTGGCGCAAGGGGTATAAATGTAAATGCAGTTGCACCAGGATTTATTGAAACTGATATGACTAGTGTTTTAGGTGAAAAAGTTAAAGAAGAAGCAAAAAAGAACATACCATTAAAAAGATTTGGAACTCCAGAAGATGTAGCTGGTGTTGTAGCGTTTCTTGCAAGTGAAAACTCAAACTATGTTACAGGTCAAGTTATAAATATTGATGGTGGAATGGTAATGTAATGGAGGAGTATAGAGTTATGGAAAGAAGAGTTGTTGTTACAGGAATGGGAGCATTAACTCCAATAGGAAATGATGTAGATACATTTTGGAAAAACAATAAAGATGGTAAATTAGGAATAGATTTTATTAAGTTAATAGATAATGAATTAATTAATGTTAAGATTGCCGGAGAACTTAAGGATTTTAATCCAGAAGAAGTTTTAGGTAAAAAAGAATGTAAAAGACTAGATAGATTTTCTCAAATGGCATTAATAGCAGCAGAGGAAGCTATGAAAAGTTCTAAAATAGATTTAGAAAAAGTAGATAAAAAAAGATTTGGTGTTATGGTAGGTTCAGGAATAGGTGGATTTGCAACTATAGAAACTGAATGTACTAAATTAGTTACAGGTAAATCAAAGAGAATGTCACCATTCTTTGTTCCAATGGCAATTATCAATTTAGCTGCTGGAAACATATCTATTCAATATGGACTTGAAGGTTCTTGTACATCAGTAGTGACAGCATGTGCAACTGGTACAAATAACATTGGAGATGCATTTAGATATATAAAACATGGATACGCTGATTTTATGTTAGCAGGTGGTGCAGAAGCTCCAATAACAAGAATTGGTGTTGAAGGATTCCATAGTATGAAAGCACTTAATTCTTCAAATGATCCTGTTAAAGCTTCAACTCCTTTTGATAAGAATAGAAGTGGCTTTGTAATGGGGGAAGGTGCAGGAATATTATTACTTGAATCTTTAGATTCAGCGTTAGAAAGAGGAGCAAATATATTAGGTGAAATTGTAGGATATGGTTCAACTTGTGATGCATACCACATTACATCTCCACATCCAGAAGGTTTTGGAGCAGCAGAAGCTATGAGTCAAGCAATTAATGAAGCTAAAATAGATAAAACTGAAGTTTCATATATAAATGCTCATGGAACTTCAACTCAATTAAATGATAAATTTGAAACAGCAGCAATTAAAAAAGTTTTTGGAGAAGATGCATATAACATTCCAATATCTTCTACAAAATCAATGACAGGACATTTATTAGGTGCAGCAGGAGCTATTGAGTCTATAGTGTGTTTAAAAGCACTTGAAGAAGGTTTTATACCTCCTACAATAGGTTATGAAACTAAAGATGAAGAATTAGATTTAGATTATGTACCAAATAAGGGACGAAAAAAAGAACTTAAGTATGCTTTAACAAATTCTTTAGGATTTGGTGGACACAATGCAACTTTATTATTTAAGAGATGGGAAGAAAAGTAGGAGGTAATTTTATGGATTTTCAAAATATTAAAGAACTTATAAATATTATAAATTCTTCGGATTTAGCTTACTTTGAATTAAAATCAAATGATAGCTATATAAAAATGGATAAGTCTTTAACTAGAAGCTTAAATAGAAATGTAGAAAAAGAAGAAGAGACTACAAAAAAGGAAAGCAACCTTCATACAAAAGAGGAACCTATACAAGAAAAGAATAATTTCCCAGAGAATAAATCAAGTAATATGTCAGAAGAAACTGTAGAAGAAGACACAGTAATAATTACATCACCAATGGTTGGAACATTTTATTCATCACCATCTCCTGATAGCGAGTCATTTGCTAAAGAAGGAGATTATGTAAAAAAGGGAAAAGTAATTTGCATAATTGAAGCAATGAAGTTAATGAATGAAATTGAAAGTAATTATGATGGAAAAATAGTAAAGTGTTTTGCAAAAGATGGAGATATGGTTGAGTTTGGACAAAAACTCTTTGAAATTAAGGAGGATTAATGTTTATGTTAAAGATAGAAGAAATAAAAGAAATTTTACCTCATAGATACCCATTTTTACTTATAGATAGAGTAACTGAAATGGATATAGAAGAAAAATTATTTGTTAAGGGATATAAGAATGTTTCTGCAAATGAACAATTTTTCCAAGGCCATTATCCACAAGAACCAATTATGCCAGGGGTTTTACAAATAGAAGCTTTGGCACAAGCAGGAGCTGTGGCTATTTTATCAATGGAAAAGTTTAAAGGAAAAACTCCATTATTTGCTGGAACTAATAAGGTTAGATTTAAGGCAAAGGTTGTACCAGGAGATAGATTAGATTTATATTGTGAAATAGTAAAACTTAAGGGACCAATAGGAATAGGTAAAGGAATAGCTTCAGTTGATGGTAAAACAGTTTGTGAAGCTGAAATACTTTTTGCTATAGGATAGGTGAAGGATATGTTTAAAAAGGTACTTATTGCAAATAGAGGAGAAATTGCAGTTAGAATAATTAGAGCTTGTAGAGAAATGGGAATACTTACAGTTGCTGTTTACTCAGAAATTGATAAAGAAGCACTTCATACTCAATTGGCTGATGAAGCGATTTGTATAGGTCCAGCAATAGCTAAAGATAGTTATTTAAATATTGCTAATATTTTAAGTGCATGTGTACTTAGTGGGGCTGATGCAATACATCCTGGATTTGGATTTTTATCTGAAAATGCTAAGTTCGCAAAGATGTGTAAAGAATGTAATATAAAATTCATAGGTCCAGATTATGAATCAATTGAACTTATGGGTGACAAAGCAAGAGCTAGAGAAATAATGAAAAAAGCAAATGTTCCTGTTGTACCTGGATATGAAGGGGAAATAGAGAATGAAACACATGCTTTAGGTATTGCTAAAAAAATAGGTTATCCTATAATGATAAAGGCAGCTGCTGGTGGTGGTGGAAAAGGAATAAGAATTGCCAGAAGTGATGAAGAATTCTTAAAGGGATATAAAACTGCTAAATCTGAATCTAAAGCTTGCTTTGGTGATGACAGATTGTATATAGAAAAATTCATTGAAAGACCTAGACATATTGAATTTCAAATTTTGGCTGATGAGTATGGAAATGTTGTTCATTTAGGAGAAAGAGAATGCTCTCTTCAAAGAAAGAATCAAAAGGTTTTAGAAGAGGCTCCATCTAATATATTAAATGAAGAAATAAGAAATACTATGGGAGAAATAGCTAAGAAAGCAGCGAAGGCTGTTAATTATAAAAATGCAGGAACTATAGAATTTTTATTTGATAAAGATAATAACTTTTACTTTATGGAAATGAACACAAGAATACAAGTAGAGCATCCAATTACAGAAATGATTACAGGTGTTGATTTAGTTAAAGAACAATTAAAGATAGCTTCAGGAGAAAAGTTATTATTAAAGCAAGAAGATATAAAGATATCTGGTCATGCTATTGAATGTAGAATTAATGCAGAAGATCCAGAGAATGATTTTAGACCATGTCCTGGAGAAGTATCAGAGTTATGCGTTCCAGGTGGGATGGGGGTTAGAGTAGATTCTGCTATATATTGTGGATACAATATACCTTATTTTTATGATTCTATGATTGCAAAGCTTATAACTTTTGGAAAAACTAGAGAAGAAGCTATTGTAAAAATGAAAAGAGCTTTAGGTGAATTTGCAGTAGGTGGAGTAAAAACTAATATTGATTTTCAATTTTCTATACTTGAAATGCAAGAGTTTTTAGATGGAAATTATGATACGTCATTTTTATCAGAAAAGATGGTGAAGAATAATGCTTAAGGATTTATTTAAAAAAAGTAAATATGCAACGGTTAATCCATCAGCATATAAAAGTAAAGTAGTAGAAGAAAAGCCTAATATTCCATCTGGAATGTGGACTAAATGTACTAATTGTAATAGCATGATTTACTATGAAGATTTAGAAAATAACAAATATGTATGTAATAAGTGTAATCAACACTTTAGGATATCACCTAAGGAAAGAATAAAACAATTATTTGATAAAGATACTTTTAAAGAAATGTGGAAATCATTAAAAACAAATAATCCTATTGACTTTGAAGATTATGAAGAGAAAATAAATCAATCTCAAAGCAATACTGGAAGTAAAGAAGCAGTAGTTACTGGAGTAGGTAGAATAAATGATTTGGAAGTAGCTTGTGCAATAATGGATAGTTTCTTTATGATGGGAAGCATGGGGACTGTTGTCGGAGAAAAAATTACTAGAATAATAGAATATGCTACAGAAAATAATCTTCCTATTTTGATTTTTACAGCTTCAGGTGGAGCAAGAATGCAAGAAGGTATTTTTTCGCTTATGCAAATGGCAAAAATAAGTGCTGCTCTTGCAAGGCATGATGAAAAGGGGCTATTATATATAACAATATTAACTGATCCAACTACTGGAGGAGTAACAGCAAGTTTTGCTATGGAAGGCGATATTATATTAAGTGAGCCAAATGCTTTAGTTGGATTTGCAGGTAGAAGAGTTATAGAAAACACAATAAATGAAACTCTTCCGGAATCATTTCAAAAATCAGAATTTCTTCTTGAAAAAGGATTCATAGATAGTATTGTAGAAAGAAAAAATATGAGAGCTTATTTATATAAGATTCTTATTTTACATGGAGTGAATAAGTATGAATAAAGAGTTTATAAAATCAATAGTAGTATCAAGCCCTTGGGAAAAAGTTGAAATAGCTAGGCATAAAGATAGACCTACAGGAAAATATTATATAAATAATATTTTTAAAGATTTTATAGAGTTTCATGGAGATAGATTATTTGGTGATGACAAAGCTGTAATTGGTGGAATAGCATCATTTGAAGATATTAGCGTTACGGTAATAGCAATAACAAAGGGAGCTAATACAAATGAAAATATAGAAAGAAATTTTGGAATGCCCAATCCAGAAGGCTATAGAAAAGCATTAAGACTTATGAAACAAGCAGAAAAATTTAACAGACCTGTTATTTGTTTTATAGATACTCCGGGAGCCTTTTGTGGAGTTGGTGCAGAAGAAAGAGGGCAAGGTAGTGCTATTGCAAATAATTTGTTCGAACTTAGTAGATTGAAAACCCCTATAATTTCTATAGTTATTGGAGAAGGGGGAAGTGGAGGAGCATTAGCATTAACAGTAGCAGATAAAATACTTATGTTAGAGAATGCAGTTTATTCAATACTTTCACCAGAAGGATTTGCATCTATATTATGGAAAGATAGCAAGAGAGTAAAAGAAGCTGCAAATGTTATGAAAATAACAGCACAAGATTTAAATGAGTTTGGTATTATAGATAAGGTAATAAAAGAGCCAAGAGGTGGAGCACATAAAAATCCACCAAAACAAGTAACGCTCATAAAAAAAGAACTTATGAATGTAATAAATGAAATGAAAAACATTGAAATAAATCAAATGATAAATGAACGTTATGATAAATTTAGAAAAATAGGAACTTTAGAGTAATTTATAATATATAGTGATTTTTAATATAAGCTCAAAAGATTGCAATCTTTTGAGCTTTTTTGATTATAGATATTTTAATATATTTTTTAAGCTAAGAAAGTTAAATATGAGTCATTGACAATATATACTATTTAGAAATAATATAATATTAAAGTTAAATTTTTTTAAGAGGATGATGATTATGGATGTTGATCTGAAAAGTAAGGTAGATATATTTAAAGACTATTATAAAGATATAAGCAGAACATTAATATTTGATAATAATAAAGTTAAAATATTAGAAAGTTTACTTTATATAATAAATAAAAATGAAGTAGATAAAAGTGAATTAAAGAGTATTAGAAAATACATAAGTAAAAGTGAACTAAATAATGTATTTAATGGAAACGTTAAAAAAGCAATGTCTGCTTTTTTATGTTCAAATTTTCAATATGAAAAGATAGTTAAAGACACAATTATAATATATGATAATTTAGTAAATAAAGGTTTTAAAAAGGACAAGTACTTAGAACTTTTATCGTTTATTATTACTTTAAGATTTCATAAAAAAGAATATGATAATATATTAAATAATATGTTAAAGGCAAAAACTGAAATAAAGAGCAAAGTACAGGGTATAGATGAATTTAAATTAATGAATATATGCTTTATAAATTTATCAATGTTTTCTAGGGAATATAATCAATTAGTTAGAAAGTATCTAAAGATATATTTTAAATTACTCAGAAAAAAATTTGATAAAAAAGAAGCTTTTTTTATTGCACTTGCAATGATAAATTTAGATGAAATGGATTATACTAGTTATATAAATAATGTTATAGAAATAAAATCACATTTAAATAATACTAAAATGGAAATAAAAGAAGAGCATTATTTATTACTGGGTTTATCTTCATTAATAATTGAAAATAATAATGAATTTATTGATAATATTAGTGAAGTATATGATGATTTATGTGAAAAAAGATTTATAAAAAAGGATCAGATTGTACTAGTATCTATTACACTAGTATTATATGAATATATTGAAATCATTTCAGAAGATGATGAGGATTTATTTACTGAAAATGAAATAAATATAGTTAAGAAGTTAATAGAATACTTAACGTTATTGTTAATATAACAATAAAAATTAATATTAAAGGAGAATAATCTTATGGAGAGTAATAGCACAAAGGTTGCTAAAATAGCAACTAAAATGGCTATATGTGATAGATTTGAGGAAGAAGATTTAAAAAAGATATATAACAAAGAAGGTATAAAAGTTACAGCAGTAAATATAGGTGGAAATATTAATTCATCAATATCAAAGATATTAGAAAGTGCACTGGTTGCATCCAAAAGAAATGGCCTTATAAGAGAAGAACATTTACATGAAGGTGCAGTAATAGGAGCTACTAGAGATGCTATAATTCAAGTTTCTAATAGAGCTAATGCACAAAATGTAGGTGGAAAAATTGGAATAGCTAGAGGCGGGGAACATATTTCTGTATGCATATTCTTAAGTATTGGTTTACTTCATTTAGATGAAGTTGTTATAGGAATAGGGCATAGAGCTATACCAGTATAAAAAGATGATGATAGATATTAAGATAACAAGAATTATTTTAATATCTATCTTTTTTATTATAGAGATTAAAAAAGTGTGTTGTGAAAAATAATTTAAATTTTAGGCTTTGTTTTAGCGGAGTGTTGATATATGCATAAGCAAAGTGAGCGGAGTAATTGAACTTAGGAATGCTAAAAT
>NZ_JAMQHY010000032.1:0-3202 GCF_023845705.1 Clostridium sp. ZBS15 | reverse complement strand
TAACTTCCCTGTACTGATTGGATAGGAGTGTTACTTCCATGACTTCATCACCAGATCCTTTGAAAGAATGTTCTTTGTAAATTGCACATAAATAGTAAATAACAATTATTTATTGGTCGAGCCCTCGACCTATTAGTATCAGTCAGCTAAATATGTTGCCACACTTACACCTCTGACCTATCAACCTTGTAGTCTTCAAGGGGTCTTACTAGCTTACGCTATGGGAAATCTCATCTTGAAGGAGGCTTCACGCTTAGATGCTTTCAGCGTTTATCCCGTCCCGACTTAGCTACCCAGCTATGCTTCTGGCGAAACAACTGGTACACCATAGGTCGGTCCATCCCGGTCCTCTCGTACTAAGGACAGCTCTTCTCAAATTTCCTGCGCCCGCGACGGATAGGGACCGAACTGTCTCACGACGTTCTGAACCCAGCTCGCGTGCCGCTTTAATGGGCGAACAGCCCAACCCTTGGGACCTACTTCAGCCCCAGGATGCGACGAGCCGACATCGAGGTGCCAAACCTCCCCGTCGATGTGAACTCTTGGGGGAGATCAGCCTGTTATCCCCGAGGTAGCTTTTATCCGTTGAGCGATGGCCCTCCCACGAGGTACCACCGGATCACTAAGCCCGACTTTCGTCCCTGCTCGACTTGTAGGTCTCGCAGTCAGGCTCCCTTATGCCTTTGCACTCTACGAACGATTTCCGACCGTTCTGAGGGAACCTTTGGGCGCCTCCGTTACTTTTTAGGAGGCGACCGCCCCAGTCAAACTGCCCACCTAACAATGTCCTGTCACCAGATTCATGGCATCCAGTTAGAATTCCAGTACTATCAGGGTGGTATCCCAAGGATGACTCCATCAAAGCTGACGCTCTGATTTCCCAGTCTCCCACCTATCCTGTACAGACAATACCGAAATTCAATGCTAAGCTACAGTAAAGCTCTACGGGGTCTTTCCGTCCAATCGCGGGTAGCGAGCATCTTCACTCGCACTACAACTTCGCCGGATTTGCAGTTGAGACAGTGCACAAGTCATTACGCCATTCGTGCGGGTCAGAACTTACCTGACAAGGAATTTCGCTACCTTAGGACCGTTATAGTTACGGCCGCCGTTTACTGGGGCTTAAGTTCACACCTTCGCTTACGCTAAGTGTTCCCCTTAACCTTCCAGCACCGGGCAGGCGTCAGCCCCTATACATCAGCTTTCGCTTTAGCAGAGACCTGTGTTTTTGTTAAACAGTTGCTTGTGCCTATTCTCTGCGGCCTGCTCTCGCAGGCACCCCTTCTCCCGAAGTTACGGGGTCAATTTGCCTAGTTCCTTAACTGCAATTCTTCCGCCGGCCTTAGGATTCTCTCCTCACCTACCTGTGTCGGTTTGCGGTACGGGCACTATTTCTCTTTCTAGATGCTTTTCTTGGAAGCATGGAATCAGATACTTCGGTTCCTTAGAACCTTCCCCATCACGCCTCAGAATTGTTAGAACGGATTTGCCTATCCTAACTCCCTAAACGCTTAGACTAGCATCCAATAGCTAGCACATCCTATCCTTCTCCGTCACACCATCGATAATAACGATAATAGTGGTATCGGAATATCAACCGATTGTCCATCGCTTACGCCTTTCGGCCTCAGCTTAGGTCCCGACTAACCCTCAGCGGACGAACCTTCCTGAGGAAACCTTAGGTATTCGGCCTGTGGGATTCTCACCCACATCTCGCTACTAATGCCAACATTCTCACTCGTAATCAGTCCACCGCTCCTTACGGTACGACTTCAGCCCGATTACGACGCTCCTCTACCGCTCACACAAAAAGTGTGAACCCGTAGCTTCGGTGGTAAGTTTGAGCCCCGGACATTTTCGGCGCAGGATCTCTTGACTAGTGAGCTATTACGCACTCTTTTAATGAGTGGCTGCTTCTAAGCCAACATCCTAGTTGTCTTAGAAATCCCACATCCTTTTCCACTTAACTTACACTTTGGGACCTTAGCTGACGATCTGGGCTGTTTCCCTTTTGACTACGGAACTTATCTTTCGCAGTCTGACTGCCGGACTGATAGTATCTGGTATTCGGAGTTTGATAAGGTTCGGTAAGCGCTATGCCCCCTAGCCCATTCAGTGCTCTACCCCCAGTACTCACATTTTCCGACGCTAGCCCTAAAGCTATTTCGAGGAGAACCAGCTATATCCGAGTTCGATTGGAATTTCTCCGCTATCCACAGCTCATCCCATGCTTTTTCAACAGCAACGTGGTTCGGTCCTCCACGAGGTTTTACCCTCGCTTCAACCTGGCCATGGATAGGTCACCCGGTTTCGGGTCTACAGCATGCAACTAGTCGCCCTATTAAGACTCGGTTTCCCTTCGGCTCCGTACCTTAAGTACTTAACCTTGCTACATACCGTAACTCGTTGGCTCGTTCTACAAAAAGCACATCATCACACACATAAGGTGCTTTGATCGGTTGTAGGCACATGGTTTCAGGTTCTATTTCACTCCCCTCCCGGGGTTCTTTTCACCTTTCCCTCACGGTACTGCTTCACTATCGGTCATCAGGTAGTATTTAGCCTTGGGAGGTGGTCCTCCCTGCTTCCCACAAGGTTTCACGTGTCTCGTGGTACTCTGGATCAGAACTTGATCATTATAATTTTCACCTACAGGACTATTACCCCCTACGGTCCAACTTTCCAGTTGTGTTCGGTTAACCATAATTTCTCGTTAATGTTCTGTCCGCAACCCCAAAGATAAATCTTTGGTTTGGGCTCTTTCCCTTTCGCTCGCCGCTACTAAGAAAATCGATTTTTCTTTCTCTTCCTCCAGGTACTTAGATGTTTCAGTTCCCTGGGTTTACCTTCATAAAGCTATGTATTCACTTTACGATACATGGGGTTTCCCATGTGAGTTTCCTCATTCGGAAATCTTCGGATCTCTGACTATGTGCGTCTACCCGAAGCTTATCGCAGCTTATCGCGTCCTTCATCGGCTCCTGATGCCAAGGCATTCACCATGCGCCCTTTGTAGCTTGACCTCTTACTTGTTTATTGCCGCTAACTACTTCGTTAACTTCATATTTTCTGTACTCACGTATCACGATACGCTCCGTTCATAAAATACTCGTTTCCTCGTATTTATCGCCACTAAACTCCGTAACATTATTTTGCTTATAAATAAACAAAACAATTTGCCAATTTTAATTTGAGTAATTAT
>NZ_JAMQHY010000031.1:0-87932 GCF_023845705.1 Clostridium sp. ZBS15 | reverse complement strand
AACTTTTGTTTTATTGTGTCGCCCTCAAGCGACTTCTTAAGTATATCACTTAAGTTATTTCTTGTCAACAAGTTTTTTTAAGTTGAAATTCAATTTCTAAAACTTAATTTTATTAAACTTGTTCATCGCATCTCTCAGCGACGTGTTTTATCTTACCATATATATTATACAGCTCTATTATTGTATAGTTCTATATAATAAAAATATATATACTATTCTTTATTTTACTTTTATTTTCTTAATATTTCTTATATTGACACGCCAGGATGACATTACTTCTTAGTATATACTTTATATCTCTAAACTAAGCTTTTATTTAGCATTTTATACTTATATAAAACAAAAAAACTATGTAGGAGTAACTAAAATCCTACATAGTTTTTTATTTTATCACTTAAATTCTTTATCTATTCTATATCAATATCATTTTCACTATCGTCTTCTGCTCTCTCTACTAATTCATCTAAGCTATTATCTTCATTTACTAAATCAATTTCTTCATTAGATTCAAATTCATTTTCTTCTAAATCTTCATCATCACTTTTTAGTATTTTAGCTATAGCAACTATTTTCTCTTCTTCATTAGTTCTCATTAGAGTTACACCCATAGCAGATCTACTTGTTTTTGATATATCTGATACATTTATTCTTATAGCTACACCATTAGTATTGATAAGCATTAATTCATCATCAATCTTACAAACTGTAGCACCAACTAACTTTCCTGTCTTTTCACTTATCTTATAAGTTATAAGACCTACTCCGCCCCTATGCTGAATCTTATATTCACTTACAGGAGTTCTCTTACCAAATCCATTTTCACTAATAACTAATAATTCTTCATCATCAACTGCAATATCCATACATACAGCTACATCATCACCTTTTAATGTTATAGCTTTAACTCCAGATGCAGTTCTACCCATATGTCTAACATCTTTTTCATTAAATCTTAATGCATAACCATTTTGAGTAACAAACATTACGTTAGCATCACCATAAGTAATCTTAACTTTTAATAATTCATCATTTTCTCTTAAGTTTATAGCTATTAGTCCATTCTTTCTTAAATTTCTAAATTCATTTAAGTGAGTTTTCTTTACAATACCTTGCTTAGTTCCCATAAATAAATAGCCATCTCTACGCTTATCTGTTACTGTTAATACTGTTTGTATTTTTTCATCTGGTTCAATAGCTATTAAATTAATTATATTGGTTCCCTTTGCTTGCCTTCCAGCATCAGGTATTTCATAAGCTCTTAATTTGTACACTCTACCTCTATTAGTAAAGAATAATACATCTGAATGAGTCGAAGTTATCATTACATGATCTACAAAATCATCTTCCTTCGTTGACATTGCTTGTATTCCTCTTCCACCTCTTCTTTGTGCTGAGTATACATCTGCTGAAATTCTCTTTATATATCCAGATTTAGTTAAAGTTATAACTACATCTTCTTCTTGAATAAGATCTTCTATATTAATTTCATTCATATCTTGTTCAATACTAGTTCTTCTTTCATCTCCATATCTAGCTTTTATTTCTAAAAGTTCATCTTTTATAACTCCTAGTAATTTTTCTTCACTTGCTAATATAGATCTTAAATATTCCATTTGTTTTAATAATTCATCATATTCATCATCAATTTTATCTCTTTCTAACCCTGTTAATCTTCTTAATTTCATTTCTAAGATTGCTTGAGATTGCTTTTCTGAAAGATTAAATTCATCCATTAAAGTATTTTTAGCTATTTCACTTGTAGATGAGTTTCTTATTACACTTATTACTCTATCAATATTATCTAGTGCAATTTTTAAACCTTCTAATATATGCGCTCTAGCTTCTGCCTTATTTAACTCAAATGTAGTTCTTCTTGTTATAACTTCTTTTTGGAAGTCTATATAATGAACTAATACTTCTTTTAAATTTAAAACCCTTGTTTCGTTATTTACTAATGCTAACATAATAACGCCAAAACTATCTTGAAGTTTTGTATGTTTATATAATAAGTTTAATATTATATTTGGATTAGCATCTTTCTTTAATTCGATTACGATTCTCATACCTTCTCTATCTGATTCATCTCTTAAATCAGATATTCCAGTAATCTTTTTATCTTTTACTAATTCAGCAATGTTTTCTATAAGTTTAGCTTTATTAACTTGGTAAGGTATTTCAGTAAATATTATTTTATGTCTACCATTTTCTTCTTCAATATCTGATTTAGCTCTAACTACTATTTTACCTCTTCCAGTTTCATAAGCTGATCTAATCCCTGCATGACCCATTATTGTTGCTCCAGTTGGGAAATCAGGTCCTTTAATTTTAGTCATAAGCTCTAGTACACTAGATTCTGGATTATCTATAAGCATTATTGTGCCATCTATTACTTCTCCTAAATTGTGAGGAGGTATATTAGTTGCCATTCCAACTGCTATTCCTGATGATCCATTAACTAAAAGATTTGGAAATCTAGATGGTAAAACTGTTGGTTCTTCTTCTTCACCATCAAAGTTTGGCATAAAATCAACTGTATTCTTGTTAATGTCTCTTAACATTTCAACAGCTATCTTATTCATCTTTGCTTCTGTATATCTCATTGCTGCAGCACCATCGCCGTCAACAGAACCAAAGTTTCCATGTCCATCTACTAACATATATCTCATTGAGAAATCTTGAGCCATTCTAACTAATGCATCATAAACAGAACTATCTCCATGTGGATGATACTTACCTAAAACGTCTCCGACTATTCTAGCACATTTTCTATATCCCTTTTCAGGTGATAATCCTAAAATTTGCATAGAATATAATATTCTTCTATGAACAGGTTTTAACCCATCTCTAACATCTGGTAATGCACGACCTACTATAACACTCATAGCATAGTCTATATAGCATTTTTTCATTTCATTTTTTATATCTACAGATATAATTTTTCCTTCATTAAATTCCATGTACTTCACCTCATATTAAGTACTAAATGTCTAAATTAACAACATTCTTAGCATTTTGCTCTATAAATTCTCTTCTTGGTTCAACTTTTTCTCCCATTAAGATAGTAAATATCTCATCAGCTGCCATTGCATCTTCAATTTCAGCCTTTAATAGAATTCTCTTTGATGGATCCATCGTTGTATCCCATAATTGAGTAGCATTCATTTCTCCTAAACCTTTGTATCTTTGAATATCTACCGAATTATCTTTTCCACCCATATCCTGTAATACTGCATCTAACTCAGCATCAGAATAAGCATATGTTTCTTTTTTACCTTTACCTACTCTAAATAAAGGTGGTTGCGCAATGTATACATGCCCTTGCTCTATTAATTCTCTCATATATCTATAGAAAAATGTTAATAATAATGTTCTTATATGCGCACCATCAACATCGGCATCAGTCATAATTATTATTCTATTATATCTAATTTTTTCAATATCAAAATCTTTTCCTATTCCACCACCAAATGCAGTAACCATTGATCTTATAGTTTCTGAATTTAATATTTTATCTAATCTTTGTTTTTCAACATTCATTATTTTACCTCTTAAAGGTAAAATAGCTTGGAATTTTCTATCTCTACCTTGTTTTGCAGATCCACCAGCTGAATCCCCTTCGACTATATAAATCTCACATTCCCTAGGATCTTTTGATGAACAATCTGCTAATTTCCCAGGTAATGTTGTTCTTTCTAATACAGATTTTCTTGTTAATTCCCTTGCTTTTCTAGCAGCTTCTCTTGCTCTAGCTGCCATTAAAGCCTTATCTATAATTATTTTACTTGTTCCAGGATTCTCTTCTAAGAATATTCCTATATATTCACTAACTATAGAATCTACTATTCCTTTAACTTCACTATTACCCAATTTTGTCTTAGTTTGGCCTTCAAATTGAGGATCTTCAATTTTAACAGATATTACTGCTGTAAGACCTTCTCTTATATCATCACCAGAAAAGTTCTTATCATTTTCTTTTATAAATCCAAATCTTTTTGCATAATCATTAAAAGCTCTAGTTAATGCTGTTTTAAATCCAACTAAATGGGTTCCCCCTTCAATTGTGTCAATATTGTTAGCAAAAGAAAATAAATTTTCTGTATAGCCATCATTATACTGTAATCCTAATTCAACTGAAACTTTATCTTTTATTCCTTCTACGTATATAGGTTCTGGATGTAGCGGTGTCTTATTTCTATTCAAATAAGATACAAATGATTTTATTCCACCCTCATAATAATAATTTTCTTCTCTATCATTTCTACAATCAATTAATGTTATATTAATACCTTTATTTAAAAAGGCTAATTCTCTTAATCTTTGAGATAGTGTATCAAAATCAAATAAAACTTCATCAAATATTTCTGCATCAGGTTTAAAATATATTGTTGTACCACTTTCTTCAGTGTTACCAATTTGTTTTAAATCATAAAGTACTTTACCTTTACTGTACTCTTGTTTCCATATATGACCTTCTCTTTTTACTGTAACAATACATTGTTCTGAAAGAGCGTTAACTACAGAAGCACCAACACCATGTAAACCACCAGATACCTTGTATCCTCCGCCACCAAATTTTCCTCCAGCATGAAGTATTGTCATTATTACTTCAACTGCTGACTTATGCATTTTAGGATGCATACCAACTGGCATTCCTCTTCCATCATCAGATGAAGTAATAGAATTATCTTCATTAATTTTAACTTCTATGTTTTTACAGTATCCAGCTAAAGCCTCATCTATACTATTATCAACTATTTCATATACTAAATGATGTAGTCCCCTAGAACTAGTACTACCTATGTACATACCAGGCCTTTTTCTAACAGCTTCTAACCCTTCAAGTACTTGAATCTGATTTTCATCATATCTTTGATTATTTTGTTCCAAAACAGACTCCTCCTAAATTTAAAAATATTTATAACTAAAATTTTAACTTACGAATTATATTCTATATCAGTTCTTTTAGTTAAAGTTGCAGAAGATATTGGTGAAAGATATATCTTACTCATTTTATTAACTTCAGCAATAACAAAAGATTTAGGTTTTTCATTCGTAATTCTTTGTACAAAGCCATCTTCTTCTGCTAATCTTAAAAATTGTATAGTATCTGAACTATACATAGTATTTTCCAAATCGAATATTCCAATAATATCTTTTATAGGAACTACAACATTTTCTCCTAAATGCAAAAACACTATATATTCCTCCTTTAATTCACTATTTCTCCATTGCATACTTTGAACACTTTAGATTTATCATCTAAGTAATCTTCTAAATCATTTATACCGGTACAAGTAATTATTGTTTGTATATCATTAAGAGTGCTCAATACATATCGCTTTCTATTTATATCAAGCTCAGAAAGAACATCATCAAGTAATAAAATCGGATATTCCTTTGTAATTTCTTTAATAATCTTAAGTGAAGAAAATTTCATAGTTAAAACTGCAGTTCTTTGTTGACCTTGAGAACCAAATTTTTTCACATCTATATTATTTATTAATATATTAAAGTCATCTCTATGCGGGCCTATTGATGTTAATCCTTGTTCTCTATCTCTTAACAAATTACTTCTTAATTTTTCTAGAAAAGCATATTTGAAATTATCTTTAAACTTTATTCCTGAATCATATTTGAAAACTATGTCTTCTTTTCCCGAAGTTATTTCATTATGAATAAATTTTCCATAATAATTTATCTTATCTATATATTCTAACCTTTCTTTAACAATATAATCAGCATATTCTATTAATTGTAAATCATATATCTCTAAAATATCCTTATTAAAATCTCTTGATCTTAAAATTATATTTCTTTCATTCAATATTTTATTGTATTGAACTAGATTAAAATAATATTTTTTATTGATTTGACATAACTCCATATCTAGAAACTTTCTTCTTATCCCAGGAGATTCTTTTATTATTTTTAAATCTTCTGGTGAAAACATAACTACGTTAAAAGTTCCAAAAAGCTCTCCTATTTTATTTATTTTTATAGAATTAACTTTTATAGCTTTTTTACCGTCTCTTAAAATTTTTATATCAATTCTTTTGTCTAATCTTTTTTTTCCTACAAGTAAACTTATATATGCTTCGTTCTCTTTCCAATTTATTAAATCTTTATCTCGTGATGTTCTGTGAGATTTAGCAAATGCACAATAGTAAATTGATTCTAAAATATTAGTCTTACCTTGGGCATTATCACCTATAAACACATTAACACCTTCACTAAGATTTAACTCTGAATTATTATAATTTCTATAATTAACCAACATTATCGCTTTTATATACATAAAATACACCTATAATCAATTATATCATAATAGAAAAGTTATAGCCTGTTTATTAAGAAAATTAAAAAGCTATACTAAACTATTTCAAATTTTTCATCTTTAAATTCTATAACATCTCCAACTTTCAATTTTTTTCCTCTTTGCAAACATATTTCATCATTAACTTTTACTAAACCTTCTTGTATATAAATTTTAGCTTCTGATCCTAGAGAAGCTATTCCACTCCATTTCAAAAATGCATCTAATTTTATAATTTCAGTATTGATCTCAATTTTATTCATAATTTTTGCATAAATATTAATAAATATTTACTTCCTCCTTATCTCATTTGTCTTACTGGTAAAACTAAATATTGAGAATTTTCTCCATTTTTTTCTTTTATGACACATGGACTTACTCCTGATGTCATTTCTAAAATTATCTCATCACTTTCCATATTCTTAAGAACGTCTAATAAATATCTCGAATTAAATGCAATTTCAATTTCATCGCCTTGCAAATTTATTGAGACTTCTTCCCTAACTTTTCCCAATTGAGAATTAGATGTTATTATTACAGTGTCTTCTTTAATGTCTAAATTGATTAAATTATTATTTCCATCTTTGGCCATTAAAGATGCTCTTTCTATACCGTTTTGTAATTCTTCTTTCTTTACGGTAACTAATAATTTATGTTCTTGAGGTAATAATGAAATGTAATTAACAAATTTTCCATCTAGTAATCTTGATATAATTTTAGTATTTTCTAAATTAAATAATATATGATTATTAGTAAATGTTATATCTACATTTTTATCATGATCTTCTAGAATTTTTGATACTTCAACTAATGTCTTTCCTGGGATAACAACCTCTAAATTAATATCATTATCTAAAAATTCACTTCTTATAGCTAATCTATATCCATCAAGTGCAACTAAATTTAAAGTTCTATCTTTAACTTGAAATAATATCCCTTGTAAAATAGGTCTTGCTTCATCTTGTGCAATAGAAAAAGAGGTTCCCTTAATCATATTTTTTAAAATGCTTTCATTAACTTCTACTTTTAAATCTTCGTTAATATTAGGTAATGAAGGGAATTCATCAGCATTCATACATACAACATTGAAAACTGATTTTTCACAAGTAATTTGTATTACATCTTCTTTTATTGTCTCTATTTTTATATCAGAGTTTGGAAGTTTTCTAATAATCTCTCCAAATATTTTAGCATCAATAACTATCTCACCTTTGTCCAAAACATCTGACTTAACTAATGTTTGAATACTAAGATCCATATCTGAACCTATTAATCTTAAACCATCATTAGTAGCATTTATGTAAATACCGTCTAATACTTTCATTGTTGATTTTCCTGTAATAGCTTTTTGAACTATAGAAATACCCTCTAATAATTTATGTTTTTCACATATAAAGATCATAAAAAATCCTCCTTAATTATTCACATATATTTTTAAATTTAATTAGAATAGATATATATTTATATATAATAGTAATAGTAGTAGGGGCTGTTAATTTGTTGATAAGTACTGTAATCCTAGTAATATCAACGGAATTTTATGCAAAAAGATTGTGGATAAGTCGGTAACTAAAAGCATACCTTATCCACAGTTTTCAACATAGTATTATTAAAATATAGTTATCCACAAGTTATTCAATACTTATTATGTACATATGTTAATTAATTTTGAGAAACCTTCTTTGTAATGTCAGAAACAGTATGCTGTAAGTTCTCATCATTCTTTAGATTTTCAGATATTTTTTCATAAGCATGAATTACAGTAGTATGATCTCTACCGCCAAATTCTTCTCCTATTTTCGGTAAAGACATATCTGTTAGTTTTCGGCTTAAATACATAGCTATTTGCCTTGGATAAGCTACATTTCTAGTTCTTCTTTGAGATTTTAAATCATCTATTTTTAAGTTAAAATAATTAGCAACTATTTCTTGAATTGATGCTATAGTTACGTGTTTACCTTGCTTTTTAGAAATTATATCTTTTAATGCTTCTGAAGCTAAATCAACAGTAACTTCTCTATTAGTTAAAGATGAATAAGCAATTATTCTTATTAATGCGCCTTCTAACTCTCTGATATTAGATTTAATTTTTGTAGCAATGTATCCCATAACTTCATTTGCTACTTTTAAATTTTCTACATCGGCTTTTTTCTTAAGAATTGCCATTCTAGTTTCAAAATCTGGTACTTGAATATCAGCAATTAAGCCCCATTCAAATCTAGATCTTAATCTATCTTCTAATGTTGGAATTTCTTTTGGTGGACGATCAGATGATAGAATTATTTGTTTATTTGCGTCATGTAGTTCATTAAAAGTATGGAAAAATTCTTCTTGAGTACGCTCTTTTCCAGCAATGAATTGAATATCATCTATAAGTAAAACATCTACATTTCTGTATTTTTTTCTGAATTCTTCATTTTTATCATCTTTGATGGCGTTTATTAATTCGTTTGTAAATTTTTCTGAAGAAACATAAACGACTTTAGCTTTAGTGTTATTTTGTAAAATATAGTGTCCGATTGCATGCATTAAATGCGTTTTGCCAAGTCCAACGCCTCCATATATAAATAAAGGATTGTACGCTTTAGCAGGAGCTTCAGCAACGGCAAGTGAAGCTGCATGAGCAAATCTATTACTATTACCTATTACAAATGAATTAAAAGTATATTTAGGATTTAAAGTTGAAGACATTTCATCATTTACAACTATATTTCTTCTAGAATTTTTATTCATACTTTTACTAGAGTTATCATTACTATTTAATTCATCTTCATTATTAAGATCTGATTCTATTAAAAATTCTATATCATATAATTTAGAACAAACAGCTTCTATAGAATTAGCAACCAAACTTTTATATCTTTTGTCTAAAATATCTTTAGTAAAAGAATTTGGAACGCTTATTTTTATACTTTTATCAGATATAGAAATAGGTTCACAACTTTTAATCCAAGTATTGAAACTGACTTCACTCATTTCACTTTTTACTATATTCAAGGTTTTTTCCCATAATTTATTTAGGTCAGCATCCATCTCTATCCTCCAAATATTATTAAAAAAAAATTTTTTTTAAGGTATATATAAATTATTAACAAGATATTAACAATATAATAAACAATATATTTTAATTGTTGACTAAGCGAATAAACTTATACACATGTGGATAACTTATTTAGAAAAAAAATTAAACTATATACTTATCAACAATTATAAAAAATAGATATAAACATCAATCGATAGTATATAATTTCAATTATAGTGAGAAAATATAAAATAATTTTAAAAAATAAAATTAAAAGTAAACAAGTTATTCACATATTTATCCACAGCTGTGGATAAATATTTATTAAATTAAGTTATTCACAGTTATAGTATTTATAATATCATAAGTAAACAGGGAGATTCAATAAGTTATCCACAAAAATATTATGTTTAATAAATATTTATCAACAATAGACTGTATCTTGACAGAAAATTAGGATATATATATAATAGAAAAGTAATTTTAAAATAACCGCAAAGTATAGTTTTTACTATAAATAATAAAAATTAAGGGGGTGCATTTTAAATGTTCATGACTTATCAACCAAAAAAGAGACAAAGAAAAAAGGAACATGGCTTCAGAAAAAGAATGAGCACTCAATCAGGAAGAAACATTCTTAGAAATAGAAGACAAAAAGGAAGAAAAAAATTAACAGCATAAGGGCCGCATTAAGTGGCCTTTTTTCTGCAAATGCAGGAAAAAAGGAGTAATGGAAATACCGTATGATTTATAGATTAAAAAAAAATATAGAATTTATAATTGTATATAGAAGAGGGAAATCATTTGCTAATAAGACTTTGGTTCTATATGTATTGAAAAATAAAAGAAACAAAGACAAAGATGGTATCGCATATAGTAAAGTAGGAATTTCTGTAAGTAAAAAAGTTGGAAACAGTGTTGTTAGAAGTAAATGTAAGAGATTATTAAGCGAGAGCTTTAGATTAAATTATAATAATATATTAAAAGGATATGATTGTGTGTTTGTAGCAAGAAATCCTATGAGAGATAGTAATTATTTTGAAACTGAAAAGGCGATGAAGAATTTAATTAAAAAGGCAGGCTTATATTATGATGAAAAAAGTTGTATTAAGTCTAATTAAATTTTATAGAAAATCTATTTCACCTGGGAGAAGTCCATGTTGTAGATTTACGCCAACTTGCTCACAGTATGCATTGGATGCCATAAATAAGTACGGTGTTATTAAAGGAAGTTTAATGGCTCTGTATAGAATTTTAAGGTGTAATCCTTTTTGTAAAGGTGGGTATGATCCTGTAAAGTAATGAAGTTTAGGAGGTATAGATTTTAATGTTTGAAAAGATAATTCAGTTTATGGCTAATATATTCAATTATCTACATGATTCCATCTTAAACCTAGGTGTTTCAGATGTTGGATTATCGTATGTGTTAGCGATTCTTATATTTACATTAATGATTAGACTACTTATATTGCCACTTAACATAAAAGCAGCAAAGTCTACTCAGAAAATGCAAGCGGTTCAACCGCAAATGAAAAAGATTCAAGAAAAATATAAGAGTAATCCAGAAAAATTAAATGAAGAAATGAGAAAATTTTATAAAGAAAATAATGTTAGTTTAACTGGAGGATGTGTTCCATCATTATTACCATTACCAATATTAATGGCTTTATATTATGTATTCTTTAGAATAGAAGGCATGAATGGAGCATCATTTTTATGGATTGCAGATTTAGGTGCTAGAGATAAGACGATGATATTACCTATTTTAGCAGCCTTATCAACATACTTACCATCTTACTTAATGACAAAAGCTACTCCAATGGACGATTCACCTATGAATATGGGTACTATGAGCTTAGTTATGGCAGTAATGATGGGAGTTATGTCAATAAACTTTAAATCAATATTAGTTTTATATTGGATAATAGGAAATGTTATTCAAACTATACAAACATATTTCTTAAATTATTTACCAGCTAAGAAAAAGGTTGCATTAGCAGCTGCAGAAACAGCTGTTTCAGAATCTTCAGATTCTAGTTTTTCTATGATTGTTGAAGAACCTAAGAATTTAGCTAGTACAAAGAAGAAAAGTAAAAAGAAAAAATAATTTTTTAATATATACTTTCTTTATATAATAAGGTGGTGAATTAGGGAATGAGATCAGTGGAATTAGAGGGGAAAAATGTTGAAGAAGCCTTAAATAAAGCTTTACTTGAGTTAAATACAACAAAAGATATGGTAGATGTTGAGGTTTTACAACGTGGTTCAAAAGGGTTATTTAGCTTTATAAGTACTAAACGAGCTAGAATAAAAGTAACCTTAAAACATAACTATATTGATGATATAAGAAATTTTATAAACAAAATTCTTGATTCTATGGGCATAAAGGCAGAAATAGATATTAATGAACAAGATAATGTGATAAATATAAGTTTGTCAGGTGATAAACTAGGCTTGCTTATCGGCTATAGGGGAGAGACCTTAGATTCATTACAATGCCTTATTTCTTTAATGATTAACAAAGATAGCAGCATTCAATATAAAAGAATCGTACTTGATATAGAGAATTATAGAAAAAAGAGAGAAGAAACTCTCAAGAATGTTGCAAATAAAACTGCTGAAAAAGTAAAGAGAACGGGCAGACTATTTAGATTAGAACCGATGAATCCTTATGAAAGAAGAATAATTCATTCAGCTTTACAAGATAATTCATTTGTTAACACTTATAGTGAAGGAAAAGAACCTTTTAGAAGAGTTGTTGTAGAACTTAAAAAGAATTAAAAAGGAAAGCCTTGATGAGGCTTTCCTTTTTGGTTTTAATTTAATATATAGCTATATTTTAAACATATTTTAATATATATAGTAGGTAAAGTGGCATTGTAATTGGACTTTACTCATTTTAGTATTCATAAGTTCAATTACTTAGTTTAATTTACTTATGCAGATATCAATAATTTGATAAAATAGAGCTAATGCATGTGATTTTGACTAATTCGATATTCATTGGTTATAATAATACAAATAAATCACAAAATTAATAACATGAGGAGAATCAGATTATGAGAGAATTTGATACCATTTGTGGTATAGCAACCCCTATTGGTGAGGGTGGAGTTTCTATTATTAGAATTTCTGGAAGTAAAGCATTAGATATAATTAGCAAAATATTTGTTAGTAAAAATAATATAGATTTAAAACAAATGAAAACTTATACTATGAGATATGGACATATTATAGAGCTTGAGAGTAAAGATGTAATTGACGAGGTTATTATAAGCTATATGAAGGGACCTCATAGCTATACTACTGAGGATATAATAGAAATCAACTGTCATGGTGGTGTTATATCAACAAATAGTGTAATGAATCAGGTTATTAAAGCGGGTGCAAGAGTTGCAGAACCAGGAGAATTTACAAAGAGAGCATTTTTAAATGGTAGAATTGATTTAAGTCAAGCTGAAGCAGTTATTGATATAATAAAAGCTAAAACAGATTTATCTATGAAGTCAGCACTTATGCAAAGTGGTGGAGCTTTATCAAAGCAAATTAAAGAAATAAGACAATATTTATTAAATACCTTAGCACTAATTGAGTACGGAGTAGATTTTACAGAAGACGATGAAGATATTGATGATACTTTAGTTTTAAGGGTTAAAGATGGAATAAAAACTACTATTTTAAAGGTTAAGGAACTATTAAAAGGGGCAGATGAAGGTAAAATAATTAGAGATGGTCTTAATGTTGTTATTATTGGTAAGCCTAATGTAGGAAAATCATCTTTACTTAATGTGCTATTAAAAGAAAAAAGAGCTATAGTAACAGATATTCCTGGTACTACAAGAGATATAATCGAAGAGTATTTAAATATAGATGGTATACCTATAAAAATAACTGATACAGCAGGGATAAGAGAGACTGAGGACACAGTTGAGAAGATAGGCGTTGAAAGATCTAGAGAAAAGATTGAAGAAGCAGATCTAATTATTTTAATATTAGATTCATCTAGAGAGTTGGAAGAGGAAGATAAGGAAATAATTAATACTATAAAAGACAAGAATCACATAGTATTATTAAATAAAACGGATTTAGATAGAAAAATAGCAGATATTGATTTGGATAATCAAATAAATATTTCAGCTAAAACTGGTTATGGAATTGATGAATTAAAAAATAAAATAAAAGAGTTATTTTTTAGTGGAGATATAAATAGTGAGAGTTTAATAGTCTCTAATGTTAGACATAAGCAAGCATTATATAGATCATTGGAAAATTGTGAAGTAGCATTAGATAGAGTCAATGCTAATGAATTTTTAGATTTAATTTCTATTTATGTAACGTCAGCAATGAAAGCACTTGGGGAAATAACAGGTGATGAATTAGAAGAGGATGTATTAAACAAGATTTTTAGTGAATTTTGTGTAGGAAAGTAGGAGTGGTATATGAAATATAATTATGAAGCAGGGGAATTTGATGTAGTAGTAGTTGGTGCTGGTCATGCAGGATGTGAAGCGGCATTAGCATCTGCTAGAATGGGATTAAATACTTTAATTTGTACTATAAATTTAGATTCAATAGCTATGATGCCATGTAATCCTAATATAGGGGGAACTGCGAAAGGTCATTTAGTTAGAGAAATTGATGCATTAGGCGGAGAAATGGGAGTGAATATAGACCATACATTCATTCAATCAAGAATGCTAAATACGTCTAAAGGACCAGCAGTTCATTCATTAAGAGCACAAGCTGATAAAAAAGACTATCAATTTAGAATGAAGAGAGTATTAGAAGAACAAGAAAATCTTCAAATAAGACAAATTGAGGTTACTGAGCTTTTAGTTGAAGATAATAAAATAACAGGCGTTATTACTAAAAATGGAGGGATTTTTAGAGCTAAAGCTGTAATTTTATCTACAGGTACATATCTAAAAGGAAAGATAATAATAGGTGAAGTTAGTTATTCTGGGGGGCCAAATGGTTTATTCCCAGCTAATGATTTATCACAATCTTTATTAGATTTAGGGATTTCATTAAGGAGATTTAAAACTGGAACTCCAGCAAGAATCAATAGAAGATCTGTAGATTTTTCTAAAATGATTGAACAACCAGGTGATGATAAAATAGTACCTTTCTCATTTATGAGCAAAAATATAGATAAAGAACAAATATCTTGTTATTTAACATACACTAATGAACAAACTCATAATGTGATTAAGGAAAACATAGGAAGATCACCAATATATAATGGAAGTATTAAGGGAGTAGGTCCTAGATATTGTCCATCAATTGAAGACAAAGTGATGAGATTTCCTGATAAATTACAACATCAAATATTTGTTGAGCCAGAAGGTTTAGACACTCTAGAAATGTATGTAGGGGGAATGTCTTCATCTTTACCAGAAGAAGTTCAATTAAAAATGATGAGAACATTACCTGGATTAGAAAATGTAGAAATAATGAGAACTGCATATGCAATTGAATATGATTCTGTAGATCCTACTGAATTAGAACCAACATTAGAATTTAAAAATGTTGAAGGTTTATATGGTGCTGGCCAATTTAATGGTAGCTCAGGCTATGAAGAAGCAGGTGCGCAAGGATTAGTAGCTGGTATAAATGCTGCATTAAAGATTAAAGGTGAAGAACCAATGATATTAACTAGATCAGATGCATACATAGGAGTTCTTATAGATGATTTAGTTACTAAGGGTACTAATGAACCATATAGAATGATGACATCTAGAGCTGAGTATAGATTAATTTTAAGACAAGATAATGCAGATTTTAGATTAACTGAGATAGGAAAAAAAGTAGGATTAGTTACAGATGAAAGATATGAAATTTTCTTAAATAGAAAAAATACAATTGAAAATGAATTAGAAAGATTAAAGAAATTACAAATAACTAATAAAAGAGAAACAAATGAATTTTTACTATCAGTAGGATCAGCTGAACTAAAAAAACCTATAAGTTTTTATGAATTAATAAAAAGACCAGAAGTTGACTATTTTAGCTTAAAGGATTTAGATGCAGAAAGGCAAGAATTTTCAGAAGATATTGGGGAACAAATAAATATAATTGCTAAATATGAAGGATATATAAGTAACCAACTTGAACAAGTAGCTCAATTTAGAAAATTTGAGAAGAAACTATTACCTAAGGATATAGACTATAGTAATGTAAAAGGCTTAAGAACAGAGGCAGAACAAAAATTAAATAGTATAAAACCTATAAGTATAGGTCAGGCATCACGTATTTCAGGGGTATCTCCAGCAGATATATCTGTATTACTTATTTATCTTGAACATTACTATAATAAATAATTTATTGGAGGTATTTATGAAATTTTATGATTTAATGTGCAAAGCGGCACAAGATGTAGGGTTAGAATTATCAAAAGAGCAATATGAGAAATTTATAATATACAAAAATCTTCTTCAAGAATGGAATGAGAAAGTAAATTTAACAGCTATCACAGAAGATGAAGAGATAATAAAGAAACATTTTATAGATTCAATTAAGGCATTTAAGAGAGATGAATTTAAAAAGGCAAGTACTTTAATAGATGTAGGTACAGGAGCAGGTTTTCCAGGGCTACCAGTAGCTATTATGAATGAAAACATACAAGTTACTTTGTTAGATTCATTAAATAAGAGGGTTAATTTCTTGAATTTAGTAACAGAAAAATTAGGATTAAAAAATGTAGTTACTATTCATTCAAGAGCGGAGGATGGAGCTAGACAAAAAAATCTTAGAGAATCTTTTGATATAGCAACATCTAGAGCAGTTGCAAATATGAGTGTTTTATCAGAGTTTTGTTTACCATATGTTAAAATTAATGGTCACTTTATAGCTTTAAAAGGACCATCAGTGGAAGAAGAAATAAAGGATGCAGATAAGGCTATAGCTACGTTAGGAGGGCAACTACTAGATATATGTGAAGTTGAAATTGAAGATACTGAATTAAAACATAACTTAGTTATTGTTAAGAAGATAAAAGAGTGTCCTAAAGTATATCCACGAAAAGCAGGAAATGTTACTAAAAAGCCTATAAAATAGTGTGAATATAATTTTACAATTATTTACATAAGTTTCATTATTATAATAATTAATTTATATTTTATAGATTTATTCAGATATAGTTTGCATATTATTGGATAATATTAATAAATTTGTTTTATAAAACAATTAACAAATTAAAGGAAAAATGTAGCTATTATAGAATATAAATGATATGATTTTGGTATTGAAATTGTTATATTAACTTAATAGGGGATGGGTTTAGATACATGAATAATGAAATAATCAAGATAGATATAGATAAGATAGTTCCTAATCTATATCAACCACGTAAATATTTTAATGAAGAGGCAATTGAGGAATTGTCACAATCAATAAAACAACATGGTATTATACAACCAATAACAGTTAGAAAAATCGGTGAAACTTATGAACTTGTAGCAGGAGAGCGTAGATTAAGAGCTGCTAAAGTGGCTGAGTTGGATGTAGTTCCATGTAATATAGTAGATATAACTGATTCAGAATCAGCAGAAATAGCATTATTAGAGAATCTTCAAAGAGAAGATTTAAATTATATTGAAGAAGCAGAGGCTTATAGTAATTTACTTAATGATCATAATTTTACTCAAGAAGATTTAGCTAAAAGAATAGGAAAAAAACAATCTACTATTGCTAATAAGTTAAGATTATTAAAACTAGATCCTAAGGTAAGACAAATGTGTCTTGAAAATAAACTAACTGAACGACATTCTAGAGCTCTTTTAAGTTTACCTAATGCAGAACTTCAATTTAAAGTTGTTTCTAAGGTAGTAAAAGACGGACTTAATGTGAAGAATACAGAAGAATTAATTAATAAGGAATTGCTTAAACTAGCAGGAAAACAGTTAAACAAGAAAAGAACTAATATAAAAGCTACTTTACCAGCTAAATTGTATGTAAATACAATAAAACAAGTATTTAAGAAATTTAACATACCTGCTGAATATGATTGTACGGATTCAGATGAGTTTATTGAAGTAACAGTTAAAATTCCAAAGAATAATAAGTAATTGATTAGCTGAAATTATTACTTATTTATGACTTTTTAGTATTAATAGTATATAAACTAAGAAAAATTTTATTTTTTCAGGTTTATATACTATTTTTTTATTACATTATTCTTTTATTATTTATGGAATATATATATAATGTTAATATGGGAGAGGGGGTGTAGGCTCTTATAGGGCTTAATTATGAAAACAATTTGTGTTTTTAATCAAAAAGGTGGAGTTGGTAAGACAACTACGAATATAAATTTATGTGGTTATTTAGCTATGGCAGGACATAGAGTTTTAACAATCGATATTGATCCTCAAGGAAATACTACAAGTGGTCTTGGTCTTGATAAAAGAAATCTTAATGTATCAATGTATGATGTTTTAACAACAGATATACCTATAAAAGAGTCAATATTAAGAACTGATTTAGTTGAAAATTTATTTATAGCACCTTCTACTATGGAGCTTGCAGGAGCTGAAATAGAAGTTATAGGAAAAGAAAATAGAGAAAATATAATGAAAAACAAATTAAAAGAAATTGAATCAGAATACGATTATGTATTAATAGATTGTCCACCATCATTGGGATTACTAACTATAAATGCATTAACATGCTCAGATTCTGTTTTAATTCCTATTCAATGTGAATTCTATGCATTAGAAGGTGTAAGCCAATTAGTTAATACTATTCAATTAGTTAAAAAATCTTTAAATAAGAACTTGGAAATTGAAGGTGTAATCATGACTATGTATGATTACAGAACTAATCTTAGCAATGAAGTATTTAATGAAGTAAAAAAATACTTTAAAAGCAAAGTATATGAAACAACTATTCCAAGAAACATAAGACTTGCAGAAGCACCAAGTTTTGGATTGCCTATTATGTTATATGATGATAAGTGTAAGGGTGCAGAAGCTTATGTTAAATTAACCAAAGAATTTTTATCTAAACAGGAATAGGAGGAAATGAAAATGGTAAAAAAATTTGGACTAGGTAAGGGATTAGGTGCACTTATACCAGATGAAATAGATGAAAATGTTAAGCAAGAAGATATTCTTGATAACAGTAAATCAAATAATATGCTTATATCACTAAACAAAATACGAAGTGATAAGGAACAACCAAGAAAAGCATTTGATTCTGAAAAAATAGTAGAATTAGCTCAATCAATAAAACAACATGGTATAATTCAACCTTTAATAGTAAGACAAGTAAACAAAAGTGAATTTGTAATTGTAGCTGGTGAAAGAAGATGGAGAGCTGCTAAAATAGCAGGATTAAAAGAACTTCCTTGCATAACAATGGATATAAGTGATAAAGATATATTAGAAATATCTTTAATTGAAAATATTCAAAGAGAAGATTTAAATCCAATTGAAGAAGCACTAGCTTATAAAAAATTATTAGAGGATTTTAGAATAACACAATCTGAATTAAGTAATAGAATTGGAAAATCTAGAGTTACAATTGCAAATACAATGAGATTAATTAATTTAGATGAAAGAGTTCAACAATACTTAATTGAAGGAATTATCACAGAAGGACATGGTAGAACATTGCTTGCAATAGATAATAATGATTTACAGTATGAATTAGCTCAAAAGGTAATTGACAATAAATTATCTGTTAGAGAATTAGAGAGATTAATTAAAAATATAAATAGTGAAAAAGCAAATAAAGAATCATTAAAAGAATTAAATCCATATTATAAGGATGTACGTAATCAACTACAAAATTATTTTGGTACGAAGGTAAATATTCTAGATAAAAAAAATAAAGGAAAGATAGAAATAGAGTACTATTCTGAGGAAGATTTACAAAGAATTTTAGACATTATTAATATACAGTAAAATGTTTCACGTGAAACATTTAGTGAAAGGAATGACCTAGTTGGAAAAATTATTTGGGATAATTAATCAAATAACACCATATCTAATTATAGGTATGATAGTTATAATTGTTTTATTATTTATTTTAATTTTTGTATTAATTAATTCAATAAACAAATTAGAAAGTAAATACAGAAGATTAATGAGAGGCACAAATGGTAAGAACTTAGAAGAATTGCTGCTTGAAAAACTAGATAGTATTGATGACATTAGAGAAACAGCCGAAAATACTTTAAATGAATGCAGTAAGTTAGAAACAAAGATAAAGGATTGTGTTCAAAAAGTTGCCATTATGAGATATAAGGCTTTTGAAAATGTAGGTAGTGACTTAAGTTTTTCAATTGCTATGCTAGATGATAATAATGATGGAATATTATTAACTGGAATTTATGCACGAGAAGAAAGTACAACATATGCAAAACCAATTGATAAGGGAATATCAAGATATGATCTTTCAGAAGAAGAGCTTTATGTATTAAACGAAGCTGCTAATAAATATGAAAATAAAAAACATAAATAATCTATATTACTAAAAAGAGCTAGTTTGAAATATAATATATTTCAAAATAGCTCTTTTTATAGAAAAGTGAAAAGTATAAAATTACTGGATTTGAAAAACAATCCAATAAGTGATATGGAAATTTATTTGAAAGTTAAATTCAGTAAATTTTGAGTAGATTTGAGCTTATGTAATTACATAAGCTCAAAATAATAACTTTCAACTTTATATCTTGGTTTTCAACTTGAAATTTAGTAGTTACATTTTTAGCGTATAAAAATATAATATTAATTATAATTGTTAGGAAAAGATATTACATGATTGTTTGAAGTATAGTTATTAGTAGATTTTGTTTTTAAAGTAAAATGATATATAGCTTTTGAAATTATATCTGCAATCATTGTAACAGTATATAATCTAGTATTTTGTAAAACTAAAAAATCAAAATTACTAGAAATATTAACTATACCAGTTATAGAAATGTCTCCAACTGCTGGAAGGTCTTTATTTAAGGCTTTTCCAGGATAAAGAGGCTTTCTATCTATAAAAATTTTCCCAATATTATTTATTTTGCCTAAGCAAGAATCTATTGCAATAATAAAAGGATTATTAAACTTTATATTTATTTCATTTATTCTTTGAATTAAATTTTTTGAATGAATTGGATTTTTTAAATTTCCACATATATGAATGTTATCATAAGATAAAAATTCAAGTTTATATCCAATTAAAGGGCCTAAACAATCACCTGTTGATCTATCAGTTCCTATGCAGAGAAAAACAATATTTCTTTTTTCGTCTAATATTGGTTTCAACTCTGAAAATAAATAATCACATATTTTTATATATGAAGTAGAAACACTTGAATCTATAGAAAATGAATTTTTCATATAAAACCTCCCTTTAAAGAAATTATTTCCTTTAAAGGGAGGTTTTATTCAAAATTTATGCTTATAATAAAATTAAAATACATTTAAAAATAAGTAATCCTATTTTAGGCTCTGTTTTAAGACAATATTGATATATGCATAAGTAAAGGTGGAATAAGTAATTAAACTTAGGAANNAGGAATACTAAAAATGAGTATAATACCTTTACAATGCTACCTTTATATATATTTATCTTTGGCAATTTTATTTAAAATTTTCAATGTATAATCAATATCTTCAATAGAATTAAAATTACTAATACTAAGTCGCACTGTTCCGTCAGGATATGTACCAATTGTTTTATGTGCTAATGGAGCACAATGTAATCCAGTTCTAGTTTTAATGTTATTACATTCTAAATAATAACCTGTTTCTGAAGTATCTAAGTTATTTATGTTGATAGATACACAAGTTGTAGAATTATTACCAGTTGTATCTCCATAAACATTTAAGTCATTTATATTTAATAAACCTTGAAGCAGATGCTTTAATAAATAATTATTATGTTCATAAATATTATTGATACCAACTGAATTTATATATTTAATTCCTTCAGCTAATCCAACAATTCCAGGCATGTTTAGTGTACCAGATTCAAATTTATCAGGTAAAAATTCTGGCTGAGTTAACGAGTATGATGAACTGCCAGTGCCACCTTGAATAAAAGATTCACATGATTCATTTAATTTATTATCTAATATGAATCCGCCAATTCCTTGAGGACCAAACAAGCTTTTATGTCCTGTAAAACATATAGCATTTGCATTTATTTCTTTCATATTAAGATTAATCACTCCAGCACCTTGGGATGAATCTACAATAAAAAATATATTATTTTTTTTACAAATTTCCCCTACAGATTTTAAATCTTGAATTGAACCAGTTACATTTGAAGCTTGAGTAAGAATTATAAGTTTTGTATTAGATTTTATCTTATTTTCAATATCCATAGGATTTACAAAACCTCGTGTATTTGCATTTATTATATCAAGTTCTATATTTAACTTTTCTTTTGCATAAAATAGTGGTCTTATTACAGAATTATGTTCCATAGATGAGGTAATAACATGATCACCACATTTTAAAAGACCTTTGATAAGTGTATTTAAAGATGTAGTTACATTGTTAGTAAATATAACATTTTGTGAACTATTAAATCCAAAAAAATTACAAACAGTTTCTCTAGCTTCATAAAGCAATTTATTACTTTCTATTGAGTTTACGTAATTTCCTCTGCCTGAATTTCCACCCACGTTAATCATATAATTATACATCGCATCAACAACTTGTCTTGGCTTAGGAAAAGTCGTTGCTGAATTATCTAAATAGACTTCCATACTAAAATATCACCTCTAAAAAATAAATTTTAATAATCCCCATATAATAAATAGTATACTTAATATAAAAAGAAAATAATTTAAAACTTTTGATGTTTTGTTACAAAAATCATCTTTACACATTTTTATTCCTTTTATGCTTAATAAATTAAGAATAAAAAACCAAGTTAAGCTTCCGACTATCATTGCTAATAAAGCAAAAGTAAAATAAACTCGTCCATGTAATCTCCACACGCTTAAAATTGTACCACTTAAAGCAATCCATAATGATGGTGTAGTAGGATTTAAAAAAGTTATAAAAAAGCCAGCTAAAAAACTATTGGAAGAACGTGAATTAGATATATTTATTGATTTAGAATTTAAGTTATTATTACTTTTATTATTAGACATATTATTAAACAGCAATAAAACAAATCCTGAAATGATCCAAAATAATCCTTCAAACTTTCTATTGTTATTTAGCATGTTAAATAATCCTAAATTTATTATTATTATATATAAAAGATCTGCTGATACGGCGCCAAGTGATACTTTATATCCTTCTTTAAACCCATGAGAAATAGACCTATTAATAGCTTCTAATCCGGAAGGACCTAAAGGAATAGCAGATACAAATCCAGTCATAAAACCTATTAGTAATGGTTTAAAAATCATAAATAAGTATAACATTTTAATCTCCCTTTAATTTTAGTCATATATAATTATAATGTAATATGATAAATTAATCATTAAAATTAAGTACATAATTATAATTGGGTTTATTTTAGCAGAGCATTGATATATACATAAGTAGTGTGAAACAGAATTTTTAAAGTTTAATTACAATTTCATTATACGTATTATATATAAATACATATTTAAAATAGAGTCTTAGTATTAAGATAAATAATCAATATATATATTTATTATTTATTAAAATTAGATATAATATAATGTATAAATAATAGATGAATATAGGTAGGTGTAAAATGAATTATTATATAATAGTCTTTAAAAATACTTTTGATGCCATGGCTGCAGAAAAATATTTACAAGAAAGTAAATATGAATTTAAAATAATGCCGACTCCGACTTCTATAACTAAAAGTTGTGGAATATGCGTTAGAATTAATGATAAAGAAGTGATAAACGAAGTAATTAAAGATAATAAATTTGAATATAAAAGTATATATTTAAGAGATAATGGTGAATATGTTTCAATTGAATAAATTAAAAATTAGGAGTGCTTGAATTAATGGTTAATTATTTAATAAAATTTAATTGGAGTCAAGATGAGATAAGATTAGGTAACATATCAATAGGGTTAGATAATATTGAATTTTTAGTAAATAAATCATTAAGAATACTTAGTGTATTTATATTAATGTATATATCTATTAAAATAGGAAATTACTTAATTAAAAAGTTTGTTGAAAGACAAATAAAAAGCAATACAATGCTATCTCTAGACTCACAACGTGCAAAAACACTGGGAGAAGTGCTGAAGAGTGTTTTAAAATATTCAGTTTACTTTATAGGTATAACTTCTATAATATCTACTTTATTTAATGGATTGTCATTTACGTTTGCTAGTATGGGTGGATTAGCTGTTGGATTTGGTGCTCAAAGTTTGATTAAGGATTTAATAAATGGATTCTTTATATTATTTGAAGATCAATTTGGTGTTGGCGATCATATAACAGTAGGAAAATTTAGTGGAATAGTTGAAAGTATAGGAATTAGAACTACAATAATAAAAGACTTTACTGGAGATATTCATTCTATTCCAAATGGTTCAATTATTGAAGTGACTAATCATTCAAGAGGCAATATAAGATTTATAGTAGATGTTGATATTGCATATGAGGAAAATATAGATAATGCAATTTCTATAATAAAAGAAGTTTGTTCAAACTTTGAACAAGGTAATGAAGATATAGGAGAGCCTATAGAAGTATTAGGGGTAAATGCTTTAAACGCTTCAAGTGTAACAATTAGGGTAATTGGAAAAAGTAAACCTCTTAAGCAATGGGAAATGGAAAGAGAATTAAGAAAGTTAATAAAATTGAGATTGGATAAAGAGGGAATAGAAATACCATATCCTAAGACTCAATTAGTAAGTGCTAATATGGAAAAGGGGGACTTATAATGATAGAAACATTTGAACTTGGTGAAATAGTAAAAATGAAAAAACAGCACCCATGTGGTTCATATGAATTTGAAATTATTAGATTAGGAGCAGATATAAAAATAAAATGCACAGGATGCGGTAGAATAATAATGCTTCCTAGAAGTAAATTTCAAACAAGAGCAAAAAAGGTAATAAAAACTGAAGAATAGTATAAAAAGTAAAAAAAACTTGAATTAATGATTTTACACTGATATAATTAGAAAATGAAATCCCTGCTGTGTGAATAACACAGCCGTTAGTCCAAAGGAGGTGAAAATGATGAGAAAGTATGAAACTATATTTATACAACACCCATCATTCGATGAAGAAACTGTAAAAGCAAACATCGAAAAGTTTAAAGGTGTTATAGAAAATGGTGGAGGAACAATCGAAAATGTTGATTTTTGGGGTAAGAGAAAGCTTGCTTATGAAATCTCAAAGGTTAGCGATGGTTACTACACTTTAGTTAGCTTTAATGCTGGTCCTGAATTACCAAAAGAATTAGATAGAGTATTCAGAATTACTGATGGTATAATCAGACATATCATTGTTAAGGAAGAAGTTTAAGGTGGTGTTTTAAATGAACAAAGTAGTTTTAATCGGAAGATTGACGAAAGATCCAGAACTAAGATTTACTCCTGGCGCTGGAACAGCAGTAACTACCTTAACATTAGCAGTTGATAAGTATAATTCTAAATCTGGTCAAAAAGAAGCAGACTTTGTACCTGTAGTTGTATGGGGCAAACAAGCTGAAAGTACTGCGAATTACATGAGTAAGGGTAGCCAAATGGCTATAAGCGGTAGAATTCAAACCAGAAATTATGAAGCAAAAGATGGAACAAAGAGATATGTTACAGAAGTAGTTGCTACAGAAGTTCAGTTTTTAAGTAAATCAAATGCTTCAGGAAATGTTGGTGCTAATTATGGTAACAACACTGAATATTCATCATCAAATAATCCATTTGATGATATGAACTTTGAAGAAGACATAACTCCAGTAGATGATGGGGATATGCCATTCTAATTTAGGTAAGGAGGGAATAACATGAGCAGAGAAGATAATAGAAGATCTGGCGGAAGAGCTAGAAGATCTAAAAGAAAAGTTTGTGCTTTTTGTGTAGATAAAGCTGAGTCTATCGATTATAAAGATATAAACAAGTTAAGAAAGTATGTTACTGAAAGAGGTAAGATACTTCCAAGAAGAATTTCTGGAACTTGTGCTAAGCATCAAAGACAATTAACAGATGCTATTAAGAGAGCAAGAAACATAGCTTTATTACCATTCACAACTGAATAGTAATAAAATTACTCCCCTGAGAAATCAGGGGTTTTTTATTACACAGAAATCTTTAAGTTAAACGTATTTATACTTAATTATATAAATAAATGGAAAAATAATACAAATAAATATGTATATGCCTTGCATTAGTAAGTAAAAAAATTTAAAATAATTATACAGGGTTGGGAAATGTGAGGTGATTATAGATGAAAAAAGATGAATTAAATATAATGACTAGTGTTAAAATAATAGAAAATTTAAAAGCTCAATTATTATGTATTATAGGAGAATTTTTCAGATTATTAACAAAAGGTAGTAATGTTACTCGTAATTCCATATTAGATTGTATTTCAGGTGCAATTAGTATATTATATGTTCTCGCAGAAAAGTTAGGATATTCTTTTGCAGAGGTTGATCATGTTATGAAAGAAAACTTAGAATTAGGAATTAGAGCTGAAGATGAGGTTGAAAGAGATGGTAAAAGTCTAAGTAAGCTTAAGACCTATATCAATAATAGAAGAGATTAACAATAAATTTAGGAGGCTTTTTTATGAATAAAGTAACAACTATGAGGAGGTTACTTAAGCCGATTATATTAATTTTATTTTCATTAATTTTATATTATTTTAATTATCCGGGAATAGCATTAATAATTTTTTTAGTTTACTTAGTGGATAATTTTTATCAATTAAATTATTATTGGAAAAAAGACAATGATATTGATGAATTTATAGAAAAACTTAATAAGGGTATAGAGAGTAATATATTTCAGTTTGTACATCCTCTAGCTTTAATTAGAAGAAATGGTGATATTGTATGGAGCAATTCTATATTTACTGAATTGAAATCTAAGGAAGAGTCATTAAACAAAAATATTTTAAGTATAGCTAGAGGTATAAATTTAGGACGCATATTAAGTGATAAGGAAACCTTACATCAAAGATTAAAGATAAAGGGTAAATTATATGATACTTATGCAACTAAAATTAATATAGAAGATAATGAAGAACTATATTTAGTGTATTTTAATGATGTAACTGAAATAATAGGTTATGAAACTACAAAAGAAAGTGTTATGTTAATTGAAGTTGATAATTTCACAGAAGCACTAGAAACAACTGAAGAAAGTAATAGACCTTTATTAGTTGCAGAAATAGAAAGAACAATAAATGCATATGCTAATAATTTAAAAGCAATGATAAGAAAATATGATACTAACAAATATGTTCTATCTATTCAAGATAATTTTATAAAAAAACAGATTGATGAGAAATTTAAAATATTAGATGAGATTTCTAAGATAGATAAAGGAAATAAAATTGAAGTTACACTAAGTATTGGTATTGGCAGAGGGGGAATATCTCCAGCAGAAAATGCTAAATATGCTAATACTGCAAAAGAATTAGCTTTAGGTAGAGGCGGAGATCAAACCGTTGTTAAAAGTAACGATGAAATAAAGTTCTTTGGTGGAAATACTAAAGAAATAGAAAAAAGAACTAGGGTTAGAGCTAGAGTTGTAGCACATGCTTTGAATGAATTAATTTTTGTAAGTAGTAATGTTTATATTATAGGACATAAGAATCCTGATATGGATTGCTTTGGAGCAGCTATGGGTTTAGCAAGTGTTATTAAGCAATTAGGTAAATCGTGTAAGATTGTATTACAAAATGATACAAATGCGATAGAATATTATTTAGATAACCTAATGAAAGATCCTAAATATGATGATTTATTTATATCCACAGAAAAAGCAAAAAATGATTTAGATGATGATTCATTACTTATAGTAGTAGATGTTCACAATAAAAGCTACGTGTCTGATTTGGAACTAGTAATGAATGCTAAGAGAAAGGTTATTATAGATCACCATAGAAGAAGTCCTGATATGATTGAGGGAGATATATTAAATTATATAGAAGTATATGCATCATCAACTTCAGAGATGGTTACGGAAATGATTCAATATATGATTGATAAGCCTAAGTTAGCTAGAACTGAAGCAGAAGGATTACTCGCAGGAATATTTATGGATACTAAAGGTTTCTTATTTAAGACTGGAGTAAGAACATTTGAAGCAGCATCATTCTTAAGAAAATCAGGAGCAGATACTATAGAAATCAAAAAAATATTTAGTGATGACTTAGAAAATTATTTACTTATTGCAGAAGCAATAAAATCTGCAGAAGTAAATGACAATATAGCTATTGCAATATGCCCTAAAAATGTGGATACTGTAATTGTAGCCAAATCTGCTGATGAACTATTAAATATATCTGGCATAAATGTATCTTTTGTTTTAGCACAAATAAATAACGATATATATATAAGTGGAAGATCAGCTGGGGATGTAAATGTTCAAATAGTTCTAGAAACCCTAGGGGGCGGAGGACACATGAATATTGCAGGTGCAAAAGTATCAGACGCTAAAATTGAAGACGTCGTTTATGATTTAAAAGAAGCAATAAAAAAATATTTAAAGGTGGGAGATTAACTATGAAAGTTATTTTATTACAAGATGTTAAAAAGATAGGTAAAAAAGGTGAAGTTATAGAGGCTTCAGATGGTTATGCAAGAAACTTTTTATTTCCTAGGAAATTAGCTCAAGAAGCTACTGATTCAAATATGCATATCTTAAATAACAAAAAAGAAAATGAAAGAAAGAAAAAATTAGCTGAAATAGAAGCAGCACAAAAATTAGCTGGAGAGCTAAAGGGAAAAGAAATAACAATAAAAACTAAAATAGGTGAAAGTGGAAAATTATTTGGTGCTATTACTAGTAAAGATGTGGCTGCATTAATAAAAACTCAATATAATGTTGAAATAGATAAAAAGAAAATAGTAATGGATACAATAAAATTATCAGGAAATTATGATATAGAAGTTAAATTATATCCTGAAGTTAGTACAAAAATGAAGATAAATATAATTCCACAATAATAAGGAGGATTTGTTTTGAAATCAAATGAAGAAACAAACTTATTAAATAGTATAATGAGTGGGAATTTATCAATAGAAGCTCAAATAGATGCTTTATTTAATGTAACAAAAAATATTTTAGATAAAGGTGCATTTAGATCTAGAGTTGTTAGATTTAAATTAGATAGATATGTAAAATCACAAGATAATTGTGATAGAATGTTTGCTTTAAAAACTATACTATCTGAGGGCGAAAAAAAAGGAATTCCTAAAGAAGAGGACTTGGAACAAGAAGTAAAAATAATTATAGAACTGATTGTAGATGAGATTGCCAAAAAATATGTTCAAAACAAAATAGAAATGAAGGTTGAACAGGCAATAATGGAGAAACAAGAAAAGTATATTGATGAAGTAAAATTATCTGTAATTAAAAAGCAAAAAGGTATTGAAAATAATAATACTATGAGTAAATTAAATAATTTAATTTCTTTAGATGAAAAAGTAACTAGTAAAAATATCATGAGCTTTTTAAGACCAGATAGTTTTGATGAAGTAGTAGGTCAAGAACGTGCTATAAAGTCATTAATATCTAAATTGTCTTCTCCATATCCTCAACATATTATATTATACGGACCACCTGGGGTTGGTAAAACAACTGCAGCAAGACTTGCTTTAAAAGAAGCAAAAAAATTAAATTTTACTCCATTTGATGATGAATCAAAATTTGTTGAGGTGGATGGAACTACTTTAAGATGGGATCCAAGAGAAATAACTAATCCTTTATTAGGATCAGTACATGATCCTATATACCAAGGAAGTAAAAGGTATCTATCAGAGGCAGGAGTTCCTGAACCAAAGCCAGGACTAGTTACTGAAGCACATGGAGGAGTATTATTTATAGATGAGATAGGAGAATTAGATCATATATTACAAAATAAACTTTTAAAAGTTTTAGAGGATAAAAGAGTAGAATTTTCATCTTCATATTATGATCCAGATGATGAATCAACTCCTAAATATATAAAATATTTATTTGATAATGGAGCACCAGCTGATTTCGTATTAATAGGTGCTACTACTAAAAGTCCAAGTGAAATAAATCCAGCATTAAGATCTAGAGCTACTGAGGTTTATTTTGAACCATTATCTTCTGATGATATAGAGCTTATAGTTAAAAAAGCTGCTGAAAAATTAAATGTTACTTTAGAAGAAGGTGTTGCTAAGAAAATTAGTAATTATACTTTTGAAGGTAGAAAAGCAGTAAATATATTAACAGATGCTTATGGATATGCATTATACATAGAAAAGCAAAGCAAAGATAATGTTGAAATAAAGCTAGAATATTTAGATGAAGTATTGTCTGTTGGAAGACATGTTCCTTTTGAAATATTTGATAATACTGAGGAATATGAAATCGGACATATTTATGGTTTAGGAGTAAGTGGATTTTTAGGTTCAACTATTGAAATTGAAGCCAATGTTTTTGAGGCTAAAAAGAAAGGTGCTGGAGTAGTAAGATTTAATGAAACAGCAGGTTCCATGGCTAAAGATTCTGTATTCAATGCAGCTTCAGTTATAAGAGCCATAACTGATAAAGATATAAAAGATTATGATATACATGTTAATGTTATAGGTGGTGGAAAAATTGATGGTCCATCAGCTGGGGTTGCAATTACATTATGCATAATAAGTGCATTATTAAAGAAACCTATAAAGCAAGATATAGCAGTAACAGGTGAAATATCTTTAAGAGGAAAAATAAAACCTGTAGGCGGAATATTTGAAAAAATATATGGTGCTAGAAGAAAAGGAATTAAGAGAGTTTTAGTTCCAAAAGATAATGAAAAAGAAATTCCAATGGGTCTTAAAGATATAGAAGTTAAATCAGTAAGTACTATAAAAGAAATTATGGATATTGTTTTTGAATAATGAAATAGGCTTCCTTGAACTAGGAAGCTTATTTTAAATTAAAGTTTAGACTGTGTTTTATTAAATTCAAAAAGGGAGGACTGTTTTTGGAATCACAAGTTATGAGAACTTTACCTCAGAGTATAGAAGCTGAACAATCGGTAATAGGATCTATGATTATAGATAAATCTGCTATTGCTAAAGTCTTAGAAAGCTTAGAAGAAGAAGATTTCTATAGAGATGGTCATAAAGTAATATTTAGAGCTATATTAGATATGTTTAGAAAAGATATGGGTGTAGATTTAATTACTTTATTAGAAAACTTAAAAAGTACGGAAATGCTTGAAAGAGCAGGTGGAGTAACTTATATAACAGAAATAAGTGCATCAGTTCCTACTACAGCAAATTTATCTTCTTATATAAAAATAGTAGAAGAAAAATCGGTTTTAAGAAAACTTATAAAGGCTTCAACATCAATAATAGAATCCAGCTATAATAATCAAGGCGAAGTTGAAAATGTATTAGATGGAGCTGAAAAAAGAATATTTGATATAGCTGAAAAGAAAACATCAAAGGATTTTGAACCGTTAAGTGATGTTTTAGAAAGAGGTTTTCTTGAAATAGAAAGACTTTTTAATAATAGAGGTGAAATTACAGGGGTAGGCTCTGGTTTTGCAGATTTAGATTCTAAAACATCAGGATTTCAAAAAGGTGATATGATTCTTATTGCTGCTAGACCATCTATGGGGAAAACTACATTTGCATTAAATATAGCAGAACATGCAGCGTTAAGAGAAGGAAAAAGCGTAGTTGTATTTTCTTTAGAAATGTCAAAAGAACAATTAGCATATAAATTACTTTGTTCTGAAGCAAATGTTGATATGTTAAGACTTAGAACAGGTGAGTTAGATGATAAGGATTGGGAGAATATAGCTAGAGCTACAGGTCCATTATCTAAAGCAAAAGTTTATATAGATGATACAGCAGGGGTTTCCGTTATGGAAATGAGATCTAAATGTAGAAGATTAAAAATGGAATATGGAATAGATTTAATAGTTATAGACTATTTACAACTTATGTCTGGAAGTACTAGTAGTGATAATAGACAACAAGAAGTATCAGAAATATCAAGATCGATAAAAGCGCTGGCAAAGGAAATGGAATGCCCAGTTATAGCATTATCGCAATTATCGCGTGCTCCAGAACAAAGAGCAGACCATAGACCAATGTTATCGGATTTAAGAGAATCTGGTTCTATAGAACAAGATGCTGATATTGTTATGTTCTTATATAGAGATGAGTATTATGACAAAGAAACTGAAGATAAGAATATTGCTGAATGCATAATAGCAAAGCAAAGAAATGGTCCAGTAGGAACAGCTAAACTTGCATGGCTTGGTCAATTCAGTAAATTTGGAAATTTAGATGTTATTCATAAAGAATAAAATATTTACATTACTATTTTTAAGTCAATATTTAAGAATAATAATATACCAGGTAAGATATATTACTTAGTGAAAAACTGAGAATGAGCGTGTTTAGTTTAAATTTTAAGACAATACTAATAATCAAGAAAAAATTCTTATTTGGAATTTTAAAATATACATTTTAAAGTCTTTGATTTTAAATTAAAACTCTCAACTCTCAATTTAGCAATTTTATTTTTAAATACATCTAATTTTTTTTACTTTAGGAATATTAATTTTAATTTCTTTTTTTTCTTTGAAAAGAGAGATTTCTTCTACATTAATATCTTCTAAATAATAAATTCTTCTAAAATTATAATTTACATCATTATATTCATAAAATTCGAAAATTAAAAAATTATTCTTATAGAAGATTTCTAAAAAATAATTCCTATTAGAGGAAAATAATATATCTATATAATAAAAATTATAAGTTTCCTTTAAGTTAATCTTAGGAATTTTTGAGTCTAAGGTTTTTTTATCTAAAAAGTAATTTATAAAATCTTCTTTATTTAATAAAGAGTTATAACAAAGCATAGAATCATTGTTCATAGATATTAACCTCCCTTCTAATGTCATTATTAGTTTATGAAATAGAAGAGTAGCTATACTATGATTATAGTGGAGAAAATTTTAAAAATAGGCTATGTTTTAAGAATGTGTTGATATATGCATAAGTAGGTGTACAGAGTAATTGAATTTAAAAATGTTATTTTAAAACATGCATTTAAAATGTAATAAAAATAAAAAAATGGGGGCTTAAATTATGGATAGAAAAATTGGTTTTATAGGTTGTGGAAATATGGGAAGTTCTATGGTTGGAGGATTAATTAATTCAGGATCTTTTGAATCTAAGAACATATTTGTTTCTACAAAAACAGAAAGTTCAGCAAGCAATATGAAAGATAAATTCAACATCAATGCTAGCATTAATAATAAAGATGTAGTCAAAAATTCTAATATAATTATTTTATCTGTTAAACCATATATGTTTAAAGATGTAATTAATGAAATTAAGGATTATTTAACTGAAGATAAATTAATAATTAGTGTAGCAGCTGGGATTACAATTGAAAATTTAGAAGAGTTAATAAGTAAGAAGCATAAGATAATTAGAAGTATGCCTAATACTCCAGCCTTAGTTGGAGAAGCAATGTCTGCAATATGTCCAAATGCAAATGTATCTAAAGAAGATATGGAAGTATGTAAAAAGATATTTGAAAGCTTTGGAGAATGTGTTGAAATATCAGAAAAAGATTTTCATGCATTTATTGCTTTATGTGGATCGTCACCAGCATACATATTTATGTTTATAGAAGCTATGGCAGATGGTGCAGTAAAGTTGGGAATACCTAGAAATAAAGCTTATAAGATGGCAGCACAAAGTGTATTGGGTTCTGCAAAAATGGTTTTAGATACAGGAAAACATCCAGGAGAATTAAAAGATGCAGTTTGTTCACCTGGTGGAACTACAATTGATGCTGTAGTTGAATTAGAAAAGTTAGGTTTTAGAAGCAGTGTTATAGAAGCTATGGATAAATGCGCAGAGAAGTCTAAAAATATGTAGTGTATCTAAAATAGATTATGTTTTAAGAGAGTATTTATATATGCATAATCGAAGTGGACTGAGTAATTGAACTTAAGAGTTCTATTGCATATATAAATACACATTAAAAATATAATTATAAAATTTAAAAAATAAATATAGTTTTTCTTTTAATTAATCATAAAAAATAAAAAAATTATATTGCTCCCTCTGTTTTGTGGACAAAAATTTAAACTTTTTTTGGGGATAACTTTTTTAATTATGAATTGTGGATAAATTTCAAAAAAATTTTATGTGGATAAGTATTTTGAAAATTTGTGTGAATAATTTTTAAAAATATAAATAAAAGCATCGTAAATTCATAAGAACTATTACGATGCTTTTCGTTTTAGATTGTATTTAAATAATATTTTAGTTAAATTAAGTATTGTTATATTTGTGCAGCTCCGCTTTCAATTGCAGCTTTTTTCACAGCATCTGCAACAATAGTTTGAACTTCTAAATTAAATGCTTTAGGAATTATAAATTCAGCACTTAACTCTTCATTGGAAACAGAATTAGCTATTGCATAAGCAGCAGCAACTTTCATTTCTTCATTTATTTCTGATGCTCTTACATCTAATGCACCTCTAAATATGCCAGGGAAAGCTAATACGTTATTTATTTGATTAGGATAATCTGAACGTCCAGTGCCCATTACAGCAATTCCAGCTTCTTTTGCATCTTCAGGGAATATTTCTGGAGTTGGATTTGCCATAGCAAATATTATTCCATTTTCATTCATAGTCTTAACCATTTCTTTTGATACTATATTAGGAGCAGACACACCTATAAATACATCAGCATTTTTTATTGCATCTTTTAAGTTACCACTCTCATTATTAGGATTAGTTATTTGAGCTAATTCCTCCATATATGAATTATTAGAATCCTTACCTTTTGTAATTATTCCATTTATATCACACATAACAACATTTTTAACTCCTGAAGATATTAACAATTTACATATAGCAGTTCCAGCAGAGCCAGCACCATTTATAACTACTTTAATATCATCTAGACTTTTATTTACTATTTTCAAAGCATTAATCATACCAGCAAGAACAACAATAGCAGTTCCATGTTGATCGTCATGAAAAACTGGTATATTTAATTTTTCTTTTAATTTCTTTTCTATTTCAAAACATCTAGGAGCTGAAATATCTTCTAGATTAATTCCACCTAAAGTTGGAGCTATATTACAAATAGTAGAAACTATTTCATCAACTTCTTTAGTATCTAAAACTATAGGAAATGCATCAACATTTGCAAATTCCTTAAATAAAACACTTTTACCTTCCATAACGGGTAATGCTGCAAGTGGTCCAATATCACCAAGTCCTAACACTGCTGTACCATCTGATATAACAGCAACAGAATTCCACTTTCTAGTATACTCATATGCTTTATCAGGATTTTTATGTATTTCTCTACAAGGCTCAGCTACTCCAGGGGTATAGGCTAGGCTTAAGTCTTTAGAATTTTTTACTTCACAAGTTGATTTAATTTCTATTTTACCTCTTTTTTCTTTGTGGAACTTTAAAGATTCTTCATAAATATTCATACCAACACTCCTCAATAGTTTTTATAAAATTTAACGGTATAATTCTAATGATAATTCAATTATACGAATTATTATTAAAAAAATCAAAAAAATATTCGATGCCTAGTTGACCATATGATTTGACTTTGCTAATATTTAAAAGGAGAGTTATTTAAAAATTAAATAAACATCCAAATATTTTTACATAAAAGCTATTAAAGCTTGTATTTAAGGAGGCAAACGAATGTCAGCATTTATTGTTTTAGGAGCCCAATGGGGAGATGAAGGAAAAGGAAAGATGACAGATTATCTAGCAGAAGAAGCTGAGGTTGTTGTTAGATTTCAAGGAGGTAATAATGCTGGTCATACTGTAGAAGTTGGAGATAAGCAATATAAATTGCACTTAATTCCATCAGGAATACTATATGATGATAAATTAAATGTTATTGGAAATGGAGTAGTAGTAGATCCTAAAGCTCTATTTGAAGAAATAAATTATTTAGAAGGTGTAGGAGTTAAAGTTACACCAGAAAAATTAATCATAAGTGATAGAGCACAACTTATAATGCCATATCATAAAACACTAGATGTTTTAAAAGAAAAAGCAAGAGGTAAAAATGATATAGGAACTACAGGAAAGGGCATAGGTCCATGTTACACAGATAAGTTTGAAAGATGTGGAATAAGAGTTTGCGATCTTATGCATGAAGATGTTTTTAAAGAAAAATTAGAAGAAAATATAAGAATGAAAAATGACTATATTACTAAGGTATTAGGTGGAGAACCTTTAAACTTTAGTGAAATATTAAATGAATATTTAGAATTTGCAAAGAAATTAAGACCTTTTGTTCAAGATACTTCAGTTAATGTTTATAACAATATTAAAGAAAACAAAACTGTACTATTTGAAGGTGCGCAAGGAATGCTTTTAGATATAGATTATGGAACATATCCTTATGTTACATCATCTAACACAACAGCTGGTGGTGTATGTAGTGGTATAGGTATTGGACCTAACATGGTAACTAATGCAGTAGGAATAACAAAAGCATACACTACAAGAGTTGGTAAAGGACCATTCCCTACAGAATTAGTTGATGAAACTGGAGATTGGATAAGAGAAAAGGGTCATGAATATGGAGTAACAACAGGAAGATCAAGAAGATGTGGTTGGTTAGACTTAGTTATAGTTAAAACTGCTGCAAGAGTAAGTGGATTGACTTCATTAGCTGTTACTAAGATAGATACACTAGCAGGATTAGAAAAATTAAAAGTATGTGTAGGATATAAATTTGATGGTAAAGTTATAGATTACTTCCCAGCAAGTTTAGAAGATCTAGCTAAATGTGAACCAGTATATGAAGAATTTGATGGTTGGGATGATAGTGTAGCAGAAGCTAGAACATATGAGGAACTACCTGAAAATGCTAAGAAATACTTAAATAGAATAGCTGAATTTACAGATACTAAGATTTCTATAATAGGTGTTGGACCAAAGAGAGAACAAACTATAAGAATAGATAGTATATAATATTAAGTTTTCATGTTATTGACTTTACTTTTAGTATAAAATATAATTCATAGTAGATAATATTTGTATGAATTGAGTTTTATGAATAAGAAGGTGAAAAATATGATAACAAAGGACATGACAATTGGTGAAGTAGTTAAAAATGATTCATCTAAGGCTGAAGTTTTAATGAGCTTTGGTATGGGATGTGTCGGATGTCCATCAGCTCAAGCTGAAACAATAGAAGAAGCTGCTATGGTACATGGAATTAATTTAGATGAATTAATAGAAGCATTAAATAAATAATACTTAAAAAGAAGAGGCTGTTGCAAAAATGCAATGGTCTTTTTGCTATTAAATTATGATTTACAAAAATTTAAACTGTGCTGTATAAAAAACATTATATATAGGAAGAATTTGCAGTATAATAGATATTATGTATATAAAGGAGGGGGGAAATATTACACAGTAAATAGGGATTATTTTTACTTTAGTAATATTATAATTATGGGTAAGATTTTTAGTAAAGAATATGAAGTTAATTATTATGATGTAGATTCAAATTTAAAATGTAAGCTATCATCTATTATTAACTATATATGTGATGTAGGTAGTAGACAGTCTGAATTAATAGGCGGAGGAATGGAATACTGTACAACGAATAATTGTTCGTGGGTGTTTTATAAGTATGATATAAAAATGTACAGATATCCTAAGTTTGGAGAAACTATAAGTTTAACAACACAAGCTATAGGTTTTAAAAAATTCTATGGATTAAGAAAATATTCTATTAAAGATTCAGATGGTATTTTAATAGGAGAGGCATTAGCACTATTCTTTTTAATAAATATTGAAAAGAGAAGACCTATGAGAATACAAAAAGAACAATATGAATTTTATGGGGTAGATGGTGATTTAGATCATGATGTATCAATGGAAGATATAGAAAAGGTTGAAGAAGAACAATTTACTAAAGAGTTTCAAATCAGATATAGCGATATAGACTCTAATAAGCATGTAAATAACGTAAAATATATAGAATGGGCCATTGAAGCAGTTCCACTTGAAACAGTAAAAGAATATGAATTAAATAGAATTAAAGTGCTATTTGCTAAAGAAACTACTTATGGAAAAACAATTTCGTCAACAGCGACTTTAAGACAAATAGATGAAAATAATTTAAAGACCTATCATAAAATAAAAAATGATGAGGGAACTGAAATAACATTCTTGGAAGCAGATTGGATAAAAAAATAATATTAATGATAATAAAGCCATATCAAAGTATAAACATTAAACTCTACTTTGATATGGCTTTATGTTTTTAAAACACTAAAATTTATTTTTCAGCAGCAGATTTACCCGCTAAACATCCTGAGCTCCAAGCCCATTGTAGATTAAATCCTCCACAATCACCATGGACATCAATTATTTCACCACAGAAATAAAGATCTTTTACTATTTTGGATTCTAAGGTATTATCGTCTATTTCTTTAGTATTAACTCCACCAAGTGTTACTTGAGCGTTAGAGAATCCATTAGTACCAGTGCATTTAAATTCCCAGTTTTTTAATCTAGAAATCAATATGCTTAAATACTTCCAATCTAATTCAGAACAACAAGAATGAATATCTTTAATACCAACGTCTTTTAAAAGAGTAGATATCATTTTTTTATTTATCACACCTATTAGGCAAGATGAAATTTCTCTATAGTTAAAAATTGAAAAATGACTGTATATAAAATTCTCTATTTCTTCTTTTGTTTCATTAGGGAACATATCAACACTAATTTTTACATCTTTGTTCTTATAAAGTGCTTTTGAAGCATATGAAGATAATTGTAAAATTGGTGGACCTGATATTCCGTAGTCATTAAATAGTACTTCACCTTTTTCTGTTCTAATTACTTCACCATCAACTAGAATACTTACTTCACCATCAAATTTAATTCCTGATAATGCTTTCAAATAAGGGTAGTCTAATTTAAGCTGAACAATGCCAGGAAGAGGTTCTACTATATTATGACCTAGTATTTTGCTAAGTTTAAATCCAGAGCCATCAGAGCCTGTTTTAGGGGCAGATTTACCACCACAGCTTAAAATTAATTTTCTAGAGCTAAATTCTTTAAATTCTTCATTATTTGTATTAATGGTGAATTTCTTTGATTTTCTTATATCTGTAACTTTGCAATTGGTGTATAGAGGAATATTTTTATCATCTAAACACATTCTCAATATATCAACTACTGAAGATGCCTGAAGTGATTTTGGAAACATCTTACCATTTTCAAGTTCTACAATAGGTAAACCTAATGATAAAAATAAATTTTTTGTATCTTCAATTGTAAATTTATTTAATGTTTTAGTAAAAAAATTATTATTTTCGCTATGAAAATTAACAAATGGAGAACAGATATTATTATTAGATATATTACATCTACCATTTCCAGTGGTAAGAATTTTTTTACCTATTCTATCAGTTGCTTCTATTATAGCGACATCTTTTCCTAAATCCTTAGCCATTATTGCAGCAATTAATCCTGAAGCTCCACCGCCAACAACTATTAAATCATGATGAATCATATATGTTAATCTCCTTATATTTAAATGAATTATAAAGTAATACTTATATAAGTGTTTTCTAAATTACTTAAATAAATTCTAACATAGTAATATAAATCTTAAAAGCAAGGAATAATAAACTTAAAACAAAGCCAAAATATTTATAAGAAGTGGTGATTTTAGCTATGAAAGCAAAAGTTATTAATAAAGAACTAGAAGACTATGATTCAGTTTTTCAAATTAGAAGAATGAATTTTGATCAAGCTGTAATAAATTATCCTACAGGAAGTGGTTTAAAAACATTTCAAATAGAAGATATAGAATTAATTCCTGAAAACAAGGTTGATGAATTTTTAATAAGCAATAAGCAATTTTTAAAAATTAAACTGACAAAAGGAATATCTGTATTCTTTTATATGGCATTATTGGAGTCCCTGGAAGATGAAATAAATGAAAAAGTAATAGAATTAAATGTATTAAAAGATAAATATAAGATAAATAGAAGGGGTATATGGGATAAAGAAATATTAATATTTGTAAATAATAAGTTCCCTATAGAAGTATTATCTTCAGGACAAAACTTCAAAAAAGAAGGGTATAGCATAAATATCAATAAAGTTTCTGAAGAAAACTTTTTAAATATTTGTTTTAATGAAATCAATAAAATTGAAAAAGAAATACAAGATAGAAATAGGATGTTATCTGGGTTTGGGAAGGCTATTAATGAGATAAAAGGAAGTTATAATAATGAGCAAAAATTGTTGATTTAGCACTAAATAAAAATATAATAATAAAAAAAATTAAAAAATGTGTTGACACATAATATAAAATTATGTATTATAGTCTATGTGGTCGGGAACACGGTCACGAAAAATAAAAAACCAAGGCTCCTTGGTCAAGCGGTTAAGACACCACCCTTTCACGGTGGTAACAGGGGTTCGATTCCCCTAGGAGTCACCATTTTCTATCTTATGGGCGCATAGCTCAGCTGGGAGAGCATCTGCCTTACAAGCAGAGGGTCACAGGTTCGAGCCCTGTTGTGCCCACCATAAGATGGCTCAGTAGCTCAGTTGGTTAGAGTGCCGGCCTGTCACGCCGGAGGTCGAGGGTTCGAGCCCCTTCTGAGTCGCCAATTAAATTAGCTGGCATGGCTCAACGGTAGAGCAGCTGACTTGTAATCAGCAGGTTGTAGGTTCGATTCCTATTGCCAGCTCCATTTAAAAATATTTTTGAAAAATTAATATGGCTCCTTGGTCAAGCGGTTAAGACACCACCCTTTCACGGTGGTAACAGGGGTTCGATTCCCCTAGGAGTCACCATTTTTTATCCTTATGGGCGCATAGCTCAGCTGGGAGAGCATCTGCCTTACAAGCAGAGGGTCACAGGTTCGAGCCCTGTTGTGCCCACCATAAAACATAAAAAATAATATGGCTCAGTAGCTCAGTTGGTTAGAGTGCCGGCCTGTCACGCCGGAGGTCGAGGGTTCGAGCCCCTTCTGAGTCGCCAACAAAACTCTAGTAAAACTAGAGTTTTTTGTTTTTAACGTCAATAACTACTTTTATATATATAAATAGCTTCTAAAATTATTAGAAGCTATTTTTTTATCTATTTTTTTGTAGGTTTTTCTTAATTCTTATATCTTCTGAATAGAACTTACAAAGTTTAAAATCACCAAGTAATCTAGAAGCAATTCTTTCTGTATATTGCTTTGTTATACCTGGTAATGTTAAATTAGTAGAAATAAGCATTTTCTTTTTAGTTAATATTCTTTTATTAATAATATTAAATAATTCTGTTATAGAAAATTCATTTAAATGTTCTGCACCTAAATCATCAATTATTAGTAAATCACAATTTAAAAGTAGTGCCTCTAAATTGGCATTATTATTAAATCTTATTTCACTTAGATTTTTAATTAATTCATCAGATGTTTTATATATAACTAGATAACCTTTATCTAATATTGCTTTAGATAAGCAATATGATAAATAAGTTTTTCCACTACCGGGATTACCATAGAATAATAAATTTATATTTTGAGATGAAAAGTTCGGAATATAATCATTTAAAACATATTCTAATATATTTTCAATATTTTTTCTTGGAGAATACTTTTCATCACCTAATCTATGGGTAGAAAATAGATTTAAATCAAAATTATTAAAATTATTTTCTTTTATAGTATTTTCTAATTCGGAATCTTTGTAGTGTAATCTAATTAATTTTTGTTTGTAACAAGTACATTTACTTGCACCTATAAATCCAGTATCTTTACATTTGCTACATGTATACTTTAAATTTAAATATTCAGGATCATAACCATTTGCTACGAGCATTTCACATTTTCTTACTCTTAAGTCTGTAATTTTTTCTTTATATTGTGTTAATGTTTTTTCACTGTCATCAGCTTTTATGATTTCTAAAGACATTCTTAAAGACATTCTTTGTATTTCATTATCCAACTCTAAAATTTCAGGGCATATATTAGATACTTCTAGCCTTCTTAATTTTAGATTTTTGGCTTCATTTTCTCTAATATTCTCATATGTTTTTAAGATTTCTGCTTGATATCCATTAATCATTATTATCCCATCCTAGTAATTTTTTTTCTAAAGAGTCATAATCATATTCTCTTGCTTCAAAGTTATTAAACTTAAGAGGTGGCTTTTCAGAAGAATAGTTAGTTTTTTTATAATTTTTATTTTTAGGGGTTTTATCTTTAAGTGCTATATCCTCTAATGTTTTTATATTATTCTTATACCAGTTAGATAATATACCATCGATATATTTAAAGTCTGCCCTATTTAACCTTTCAAAACATATATCACAGGCTTTAAATATAATCTCTGTAGGAAATTTATAAACTAAAAGCCATTTTTCTATAATATCTTGTTGAGGTTTCATAATTTCAGTATTTTTTATACCAAGATAATTTAGTATTTTTCTTATGTTTAACCATTTATCTTCTGTTTTCTTTATTAAATTTTGAGCCTGATCAATGGTTCTTATTTTTAAATCATGCCAAGATAAAGCAACCTTTTCTATATATCTTGCATCAGACTTTCCTTTAGATATACAATATTCTATTAATATTAAAATTAGTTCTGAAGAAAAACCTAATTCCCTTTGCCAATTTAAATAAATTGACATTTCTTTAGGGGATAGTGGTCTTGCAAGTAACTTTTCTATATGTTTTAACATATCTTTTGTATTATTTTCATCAAGTGCATTAAGTAAATCAACTTGTTTTGAATCATCTAAATTTTCTTCTGATAAATTTAAGAATTCTATATTAAAATTTCCCATGTTATCAATAGGAGTAAATTTTATTACACCTTCATCATTCCAATAATTAAAGGCATTCATAATATCAGATTCTAATAAATTAAGAGAGGATGCTAGTATTGATGAGCTGACTCCTAATTCGTTACAAGTATTATACTTTAGCATTAATAAATAAACTTTTATAAATTCTCCTCTAGCTTTAGGCATATACTTTTCGATAAAAATATTACTTATAGGAGTAAATGTTGGTACCTTATTTTTTAGCATAAAAGTGCTCATACTTATCACTACCTACCTTTCATAATAAAGTCTTTGTAAATTATTATAACAAACCAATATTATAACCACAATGAATACAGAAAACAACTAATACTTTAAACTAATGAATAAATTTGTTTGTAATAGGATAGATTATAAATTGTATTTTTAATTATAAAAGTGAAAGGATTAAATTATGAACACGAGAAAAATGAAAGTAATTAAATTTATAATTTGTCTTACAGTTATATTTAATTCAATAATTTTAATAGCAAATGCAAATTCTAATAAGGTATTTGAAGCATATGTTGATGGAAGGCTAGTAGGTTATATTTATGATAAGAAAGAATTTAAGCAAATGTATAGTGAGGTTAATGATGAATTAAATAAAAGACTAGGTACTGATTTAGTACAAGATAAGAAATTAAGATTTAAGACTAACAAAGAAAATATAGAAAAATCTAGTGAAGAAAATATTAAAAAGAATATAAAGAAAATCATTAATGATGAAGTTGATGCAAAGTTAATAAACATAAATAATAAAGATTACGGAATAGTATTCAATGAAAATGAAGCTAGTGATGTTTTTAAAGATTTCATAATGCAAAATTTAAATAAGTTTAATATAAAATTAGATTCTGTACTTAATACTGAGATTAATGCTAATGTAAAATACTCAGATGTTAAAGTTCCAATTTCAAATGTAAATGATATTAAGCAAATAGTTGACAACATGATAAATGATGAAAATATAAAAGTAGATGTTAAAATTAAAGAAGAAAAAGAAGTAACTGTAGCGCCTAAAACACAAATAAAAAGAGATGATTCTATGTATATAGGAGAAAGCAATATCAAAGAAGGTGAGACTGGTAGCAAAAAAGTTACTGCTGAAGTTACTTACCGTAATGGAGAAAAGCTGAATGAAAATATAATTTCAGAATATGTAACAAAAGAAGCTAAAGATAGGATTGAATATAGAGGTAGCAAAACTCCAATTGGAACTAAAGCAACATTTTTACAATATCCAACTAGAGGTAGATACATCACATCTAAATTTGGTCCAAGATGGGGGAAGACTCACAATGGAATAGATATAGCAGGGAATACAGGGGACCCTGTTACAGCGGCTTTTGATGGGGTTATTGAAGACGCTGGAGTTGTAAGCGGATATGGTAATATGATTAAAATAAAACATGAAGATGGATTAGAAACACTTTATGGTCATTTAAGCTCAATTCATGTGAAGAAAGGACAAGAAATAAAAAAAGGAGATGTTATTGGTGCTGTTGGTAGTACTGGAAGAAGTACAGGACCTCATTTACATTTTGAATTAAGATCAAAGGGAACTCCAATAAACCCAGAGTCATATATAAAGCAATAAATAAAAGGATCTATTTTAAATGTGTGTTGATATATGCAATAGGTAAAAGTGGCATATATCAACACTCTACTAATATATAGAGCCAAATAAAAAAATAATAAATACTAAAAATATTTATAGTATTTATTATTTTTATAATTTATGGCATCAATATATCAATATTTATAATGCCTTCACCACAAATATTTTTAGGAATATCATCAACAGGATCACATGCAACTTTTAATAATGAAGTTAAATCATTAAAAGTTAGTTTAGGATTATTTTCAAATAGCAAAGCACATAATCCACTAACATATGATACGGCAAGTGATGTTCCGGTAAAAGTTTTATATGGTGCTTCAAGCTTTTTAGGATAAATCTTTAAGCCATTTTTTTCACTTAAGTAATTAGTATCACTGTTCAATGAAACTATATTTACACAAGAAGCAGATAAATTAGGCTTTCCAGATTTTCCAAATGGACCTGATGAAGAAAAGGTATATGGCTTTATTATTGGAGTAGTGCTGTCTAAGCCTGCAACTGTAATACAATTATCACACGTAGATATTCCCATAATAGAAGACGAGTTATTTAATGTACTTCCACTAGGTACTATAGGAATAACATTATTTAATATTGCATATTTAAATGTCAAATCAAAGCAAGAGATGATAAATGTATTATGACTTAATAATTCAAATGGTAGACATAATACTTTTATGTTATTTTCTTTAGAGATTTCTACTAAAGATTCTATTGAATATAATATGTCAGAAGCAAAACCCTTTCCTAGTTTATCAAAAGCTTTATAACAAAATAATTTACTTTTATGTGCTATTCCTTTGTACATATTATTTGAGGCAAGTCCACTACTACATAAAATGCCACTAGTTGATGTACCGTGACCATTATCATCGTATGGATAATTAAAATCATTAATTAAATCAACAAATAATGATATTTTATTGCTAGGAGATATTAAATCAGGATGTGGAAATACACCACTATCTACAATCCCAATTCCTACACCAGCTCCTGACAACTTATATTTCTCTGAAAAGTGTACTTTGTTAGCTGTAGCAACACTCATACCGCAAAGAAATAAATATTCGTCTAAATAAACTTTTTCTATTTCTGGATATTCAACAATTCTTTCAATACCTTTAGAAGTTAAAGTAGCACTTATTAAATTAGAACATTTTATAACATGATGTAATTTACCTTTATATGATGTAACTTTTTTCTCTATAGAGGATTGAAAATTTTTATATTTTATCAGCACTCGATAATTTTTATAACAATTATTAGACATATAGTGTTTTAAATTAGGATCTAGCTTATTTTTATATGAAAATGCAAACATATTCTTCTCCCAATTATTTATTTCAATATATAGTATATGAATAATAGGTGTTTTGTTAATACACAAGTTAACTAAAATATTTACAATTATATTTAGAAATATATAATATAAGTATTTATATAAAGAATAAGACTAGAAAATAAACGTTTCTCCAATATCAATTATCTTTATATTATTATCTTTTAAGTTTTTTAATATCAATTCAGTTTCATTGAAATCTTCTAATGATATTATAAATGTTTTATAGTGAATAGGTATCATTACTTTGGAATTCATCATTTTAAACATTTCATAAGATTCAAGAGGAGTACAATGCATATGAGAAAATCTTTCTGGAATATAACATCCAACTGGCATTAAAGCAATATCAGATACAATTCCTTTAAAATTATCAGTAAATGCAGTATCACCAGCAAAAAAAACTTTTTTATCGTTTCTTTCAATCAGATAAGATAAGCTTTCATCATCAATTCCTACATAAAATCTTCTTCCATCATGATTTGCTTCATATGCAGTTATTTTAATATTATCATCTTCATAGGTTTCATCAGGATGCAAAAGAAATACATTTTTAAATCCTAATAATCTAAGGATTTTCTTATATCCTTTAGGCGCTATAACAATAGCATCTTTATTTAGTTTACTAAGAGATGGAAAATGCATATGATCCATATGTCCATGAGATAGAATTATATAATCTATTTTTAAATCTTTTAAGTAATTAGGTTTTTGAACAACTCTTTTAAAATAACCTAATACATCGGATAATACAGGATCAGTTATAATTACTTTTCCACTTAAGTTTATAACTGTTGTAGCATGACCAAACCAATTAACAGAGTTAAATTGTAGTTGATCAAATTTAATAGCATTTTTTTCTTTAAAATATTCCTTTAAATTGTTGTTAGTTAAATTAAATAAAAAATTTATATTTTTAAAAAAATTTGACATAGAAGGTCCTTTCTATATTTAAATGATTGTTTTATTTTGGATATTTTTTAGTAGAGCACTGATATATGAATAAGTAAAGCTTAGCAGAATTATCAAAATTAAATTACAATGCCACTTTACCTATTCCATATATCAATTACCGTATTTAAAATATGTAATTCAAAAATATTATACAACGATTAAATTAGTGTTTCCATTTAAATATTATAATTCCAACTATCATAATTGCTATTCCTAAAAATTCATGAAGTGTAAATTTGATTTTTTCAGTGCCAAACAATCCAAAGGCATCAATTATTCCTGCTGCTAAGAGTTGAGCTATTAATATAGTACCTATACCAAAGGTAGTACCCATTCCACCAATGCTTTTCATTACAGTAAATATAATAACAACTCCAAGTGTTCCTCCTAAAAGAAATATCTTATTAGCATTTTTTATATTAGAATAACTCCCTTTTCCACAAAAAAAAGATATAACTAAAGTTAAAATTAGTCCAGTAAGCTGTACTATAACATTTGTTTCCCAAATTCCTATTTTTTCACCTAATTTTGTGTTAAATACGCCTTGTAAACTCATTGAAATTCCAGAAATTATAGCATATATTATGCCCATCATAAAAATCACCTCAAAAATATTATGTCCTTACTATGAGGTAAATATTAAGGTTATAAAAAAATGTGAAGGTGATTTTTGGAATTATAAATTATATGATTTATAATTTTTTAAACAATAAAAAAAGTAGCTCCAAATTAAAGAGCTACTTTTTCATACGTATTTTTAGAAAATTCATTTTTTAGTTCAGTTTGAGTAAATCCTAAGGTTATTGCTAAACTTAAGATGTCTTCGAATAAAGTAAGGTAGTGATCTTTTGATGGTGATATAATTAAATCGTTTATATCAATATATAAGTTTAAAAATTGATCACTTAAACAGTAGTCATTAGGTTTTACATCAATCTCAGTTATATCAGAATAATTATTATCTAGTCCGATAGTAATAATTTGCGATAAACAGGATACATATTTTCTAAATACAACTTGCATATCTATAAAATTGTTAGTATCCATCAAGTATTTAAAGCATTTAGTTTCATTAGCTAGTTCGCTAATCTTAACGTTGAATTCCAAATATTTTCTAGTTTGAATCTTACAGTCATCTAATTGATTATTTAATGTTAAATTTTTATTTATTATTCTTTGAGTTTCAAAGAGGTCTTTAACATTCATACTGAATCCCCCTACTTTAATAAATCATTATTTTTATTTTACAAAAGTTTTAAAATAAAAGAAAGTGGAGAAAACGAATACAATAAAAAATATTTTTAATTTTCTTAAAAATACAAAAAATAATAGTAAAAGGGAATGATTAATTATCAAATTCTCTTTTACTAAAACAAATAAATATATTTAAAATTTTTTTAAAACAAATGATTTTAACGGTAAATCTTTTTTAGATGTAGGTATTTTCCAAACTTCTATTTTTTTAATCTTTAATTTTATATAAGGATTATTTTTATATAGGTATGGAAAATTTAACTTTATATCCTGCTTTTTATAGTCTTTTGATATATAACCTAAATTTGATAGAGAAACAAAATTTTCATCAAATGTTTTAATATTAAATCCACTTAAAATAAGCATGTCACTAAGAGCACGAGAAATTCTCTTAATATATCCTCTATTATCAATCCTTAAATTAACGCTTCTAGTATTATCGTATACATAAACAGAATCCAAAGCATCAATCCTAAAAACTTTATATGGCGATATAATTTTGTTTATAATCGGATAAAGTTTATCGAAATTAGGATTATCAACAATACATAAAGGAATAAATGGCATAGGTGAATTTCTATTGCCTCTAAATTTTTTTGACATATTTTTTTGAATAGGTGAAATTAATTGATATGTTTCATCATCAAATACCGCAACTATATAATACTTCATGTAAACCTCACAATCTAAACTAATGTCTTGCTATTACAAAGTTTTAATAAATTATAACACAATAGAACAAATAAAAAAATAGAAGAATAATTAAAATATGAATGATAATAATAAAAATGTAATTAAGTAAATAATTTTACATAATACCCATAATTTATATCGTTAAAATTTGACTATATTACATTTAATATTATAAAAAGGAAATTTATTAAGTAAAATGTTTAAAAAACTATTAATATAAGGAAAAAAATATATTTAAATAAATTAAGTTTATGATATAATGATAAAAGTAGATTTTAATAAATATAATAGGACAATAATGTCTAATGAAAATATAGATATAATCAGGAGTTTGACGTATTTAAATATAGATTTTATGAATAGGGTGAATTCGATGGAAAGATTGATAATAAATGGAGGGAATATTCTTAGAGGTTCTGTTGAGATCAATGGTGCTAAAAATGCAGCTGTAGCAATATTACCAGCAGCAATAATGGCCAGTGAAGGAAAATGTGTAATTGATAATATACCAGATATTGAAGATGTACATTGCCTTGAAAGAATATTAGAAAGTTTAGGTTGTAATACAGTAAAAATAGATAATAATACATTAGAAATAGATAGTACAAATGTAAGTAATTTTGATGCTTCAACTGAGGATGTAAGAAGAATGAGAGCCTCTTATTACTTTATAGGAGCTTTATTAGCAAGATTTAAGCAAGCAAAGGTTGTGTTACCTGGTGGATGTCCAATTGGTGTTAGACCTATAGATCAACACATAAAAGGATTTGAAGCTCTTGGTGCAGAAGTTACTATAGAACATGGTGCTGTAATAGTAAAAGCAGAAAAATTACAAGGAACAAATATATTTTTTGATGTAGTATCAGTAGGTGCTACAATAAATGTTATGATTGCAGCAACATTAGCAGATGGTGTTACTACTCTTGAAAATGTGGCAAAAGAACCACATGTAGTTGATGTAGCTAATTTTTTAAACTCAATGGGTGCAAATATTAAAGGTGCTGGTACTGATGTTATTAGAATACAAGGTGTTGAAAAACTAAAAGGTTGTTCTTATAGTGTTATACCTGACCAAATAGAGGCTGGTACATTTATGATAGCAGCTGTTGCAACTCGTGGAGATGTTTATGTGAGGAATGTTATTCCAAAGCATTTAGAATCAATTTCAGCAAAACTTAAAGAAATGGGTGCAGTAATTGAAGAAGATGATGATTGTATAAGGGTTTGTGCTAGTGATGAACTAAAAGCAGTAAACGTAAAGACCACCCCTTATCCAGGATTCCCGACTGATATTCAACAACCTATGTCAGCTTTATTAAGCGTTATTTCTGGAAAGAGTATAGTTACTGAGTCTATATGGGAAAATAGACATAAACATATAGATGAACTTAAAAAGATGGGCGCTAACATAAAAGTTGAAGGTAGAGTAGCTATTATTGAGGGTGTTAAAAGACTTACTGGAGCAGTAGTAAAAGCAACTGATTTAAGAGCTGGAGCTGCTATGGTTATAGCTGGTTTATTAGCTGAAGGAAGAACAGAAATAACAAGTATAGAACATATAGATAGAGGATATCCACATATAGAAAATAAATTAAGAGCTTTAGGAGCGGATATAAAGAGAACTATAGTAGAATAGGGTGGCTTTTTATGTTATCATAGGAGGAATTTAAATGATATTCTGTTCTTTATACAGTGGAAGCAGTGGGAATAGTATGTTTGTTGCTTCTGAAAAATCAAAAATATTAATAGATGCTGGACTTCCAGGTAAAAGAATTGATGAAGCATTGAAATCAATAAATCAGTCACCAAATGATTTAGATGGTATTTTTGTAACACATGAACATAGTGATCATATAAAGGGTGTTGGAGTTTTATCAAGAAAATATGATATACCAATATATGCAAATGCCAACACTTGGAGTGCTATGGAATCATTAATTGGAAAGATAAAAGAGCATAATATAAAGGTAATTGATAAAAGATCAGTTACTCAAATTAAAGACTTAGATGTGAAAGCCTTTAATATTCCTCATGATTCAATATCTCCTATGGGTTATACTATTGCTAACAAAAATAAAAAAGTTAGTGTAGCAACTGATTTAGGAACATTTACAAAAGAAATATATGATAATATTAAAGAATCAGAAATTATTTTACTTGAAAGTAATCATGATGTCAGTATGCTTAAATATGGACCATATCCGTATAGCTTAAAAAGAAGAATATTAAGTGAGATAGGACATTTATCTAATGATGATTGCGGTGAAGCTATTGTAGAAATATTAAAGAATGGCTTTAATAAGAAGGTTATTTTAGGACATTTAAGCAGTACTAATAATCAACCTGATTTAGCATATCAAACAGTAGTTAATGTATTAAGAGAAAATGGAATTAATGAAAAGAATGACATAACATTAACTATGGCAAATAGACATGAACCTAGTGAATTTATAGAATTTTAAATTGGTTACTATAAAATAAATTTATAAATATAAAACAAAAGCAACATTAAGGGAGGATTTTAAAAATGAGTTTATATACAGATTGGACTAATATGGTTGTAGACTATGTAAAAACTAAGGGAGAAAATGCTTTCTGGCAAGAATATAGTAAGTTAGAAAAAAGCATTTATAAAGATTTATTAGCAAAACATAAAGAACCTAAGAAGACAACAATTGCTGGTTTAGCAAAAGAATATGATTCTTCATTAGAATTTATAATGGGATTCATTGATGGAATAAATGATAGTTTAAAAAATCAATATGATTTAGAAAATTTAGATGAAAATACTGAATTAGTATTAGATATTGATTTAGAAAATTTATATTATAATATGTTAGATGCAAAAGCTGAATATCTTTACACTTTACCACAATGGGATGGAATATTCTCAGAAGAAAAGAGAAAAGAAATTCAAAAACAATTTAGAGATTCTAAAATCATTAGAAATAATGAAAAAGTTGGAAGAAATGACGATTGTCCATGTGGAAGCGGAAAGAAATATAAAAAGTGTTGTGGTAAATAGTTTTCTAAAAAGGGATCTACAATGATCCCTTTTATTTATATATAGAAAATTTTAATGGACAACCACTGTAAAAATATATAAGAATTTAAATTCATAATCAACTATGTTTCTTTTGGGTATTAGTTGATAAATACAGTAAACCTTTTATTAATAAAAGATAATATACATTTTAAAATTAAGTGAAAATATTATAGGGATATTATTTGATTTCCATATGGTAAATTTTGTATAATGATATTATGATTTATACTCAATATGATTGATTGGGATTATAAATACAATATAGCGTGGGGTGATAATATGGACAATAATATTATGTTGGTAAATGAACAAAAAATATTAAGAACAATAGATGAGTTAAGAAAAAGTAATATGAATGGGTATTTTGCTAAATCTAAAGATGACTTAATAGGTATTATAGAAAATATAATAGAACCAGGTAATAAAATTGCATTTGGAGGATCAATGACCTTATTTGAATGTGGGGTTATGGATTATCTTAAGAATGGAAAATACAATTTATTAGATAGAAATAAACCTAATATCACACGTGAAGAAGTAAATGAAATATACAGACAAGCATTTCTTTCAGATGCTTATTTCACAAGCTCAAATGCTATTACTGAAAAAGGTGAAATTTATAATGTTGATGGTAATGGTAATAGGGTAGCAGCTATTCTTTATGGACCAAAAAAAGTAATAATAATTGCAGGCGTAAATAAGATAGTTCCAACTATAGAGGATGCAATTAAAAGAAATAAAGAAGTATCAGCACCAGCAAATACAAAAAGATTAAACAAGGCTACACCATGCTCAAAAATAGGAAAATGCATGGACTGTAATAGCAAAGAAAGAATTTGTAATGAATACACATTAATTAAGAGACAAATTGATAAAGATAGAATACATGTAATATTTATAAATGAAACTTTAGGCTATTAAAACAGAATTGTGTTTTAAGTGTATATTAGTATTTTAGTATAGGTAGAACTTTTAGTTTTATATCTTAGCTTGTAGAAAAGATTAAATTTTACGAGCTTATTTTTGTACTAAAATATTAATAATTACCTAAAATATAAGGTGAAAATAAAATAGATTATGAGACTAAAACTAAGGAGAAAATATGAATATAACAATTATTTCAGTAGGAAAACTTAAAGAAAAATACTTGAAACATGCTATAGATGAGTATTCTAAAAGATTATCTCGTTATTGTAAATTAAATATAGTGGAGCTACAAGATGAACAAACTCCAGACAATGCGTCTGAAAAGGACGAACTCATCATAAAAGATAAAGAAGGCAATAAGATTTTAAATTCTATAAAAGATAATATGTATGTAATTACATTAGATCTTAAAGGTAAGATGATGTCATCAGAAGAACTATCTAAATTCATTGATAATTGCGGAGTAAGAGGTAATAGCAACTTATGCTTCGTAATTGGAGGAAGCTTAGGTTTAAGTGAAGCTGTTTTAAAAAGATCTAATCATAGTCTTTGCTTTAGTAAAATGACATTTCCACATCAACTTTTCAGAGTTATGCTATTAGAACAAATATATAGAGCGTTTAGAATAAGTAACGGAGAACCGTATCATAAGTAAATGCGAACTTTACTAAAATTGGATAGAAATAAGATATACTTATTAAAATAAGTATATCTTATTTTTTATACTATAATTCTGTGCTTTATGAAAAATAATTTTAATAAAATACAGAATAGCTGAGTAATTTAAAGTCTATATATAGAAAAAAATATACTATATGAATAAATTATTAGTTATTTGTGAAAAATAAATGTTGATCTTTTCCAAAAATTAAATTATAATATAAGTATAATTAAAAAACGTATGTACGTATGAAAATACTATATTGATAACTCACGATAAGAGATATAAAAACAAGAGAGAGAGCGTGTATAGATGATAGAAAAAACAGTATGTGAGCTATTTGCAGGTGTTGGGGGCTTCAGATTAGGGTTAGAAAAGGCTTCTAAAGAATGGAATACAGTTTGGGCAAATCAATGGGAGCCAGGAAAAAAGGTACAACATGCCTTCGAATGCTATTGTAGTCACTTTGGAAATAGTGAGAATCATGTAAATAAAGATATAGGAGAGATTGATAAAAGTACAATACCTAATCATAATTTACTAGTAGGAGGTTTCCCTTGCCAGGACTATTCTGTTGCGAGAACAGGTGCAAAGGGAATAAATGGAGTAAAAGGTGTACTTTGGTGGCAGATAAGGGAAATATTAGAGAAGAAATCACCCAAATTTGTGTTGCTTGAGAATGTTGATAGATTATTGAAGTCTCCTGCAAATCAAAGAGGTAGAGATTTTGGAGTTATGTTAGGATGCTTTAATGATTTAGGATATAGTGTGGAGTGGAGAGTTATTAATGCAGCTGAATATGGATTTGCACAACGTAGGAGAAGAACGTTTATTTTTGCATATAAAAATACTACAAAGTATTTTAAACAAAGATATAATGACACAAATAAAGATATAATCAATAAAAGAGGCTTTTTTGCTACTACTTTTCCGATTGAAGAATGTACAAATATAAATGTTAAGGAACTTGAATATAATGATATTTATGATATATCAGATAATTTTAGTTATGAATTCTGCAATTCGGGATTAATGCATAATGGTGAAATTGCTACAGTTAAGGCGACTCCAATATTTGAAGAATCAGTAACAATTAGGAATATAATTGATACTAATGTTGATGATAAATATTATTTAGGTGAGGAACTTTCAAAATGGCAATATTTAAAGGGTTCAAAAAAAATAGATAGAGTAAGTAAAAGTGGTCACGCTTATACTTTTTCAGAAGGACCAATAGCATTTCCAGATCCAATAGATAAGCCAGCTAGAACTATGCTTACAAGTGAATCTAGTGTTAATAGAAGTACACATGTAATCGAAGACCCAGAAACAAAACAACTACGACTAATTACTCCGTTAGAAGCTGAAAGAATACAAGGATTCGATGATAATTGGACTAATACAGGAATGCCTGAAAAGTTTAGATATTTTTGTATGGGTAATGCACTAGTTGTAGGCGTTGTAGAGAGAATGGGAAAAACATTAAATGAAATTTTTGATAAAGAATAGAAGAAATACTCTTTTGTATTTCTTCTATTTTAATTATATTAGGAAGTCTTCATTTAATTGACTTAATATATAACTATTGTTTATCCAAAAACTTTGAGTAGTCATCCATTGACCATCTGGGAGTTCATTCGCATCACGATAAATATTTCCAATGATACTACCATCTTTAAATAAATAAGCACTTTTTTGAGCATGTGGTCTAACATGGACAATAGAATTATCAGATTTTTTAGGGAGATTATTAGAAATTATTATTGATCCATTTTTATTTTTACTCATTGTAAATTTGAGTCCATTAAGAATAGTGTTACGAACATTATTCCAACCACTATACACGGTATTATTTAAATCATAATATGGCATATTCCAAAGCTGACTGCCTTTTAGTATGTAGCTATTTCCCTCCTTTTTATATATAACAAATAGGAAAGAGGTTTCGTCAAAGTATGTAAACAAATCTGAATCTTCCCAATCTTGATTAATCAAGTCCTTAAATTTAAATGCAGGGAAAGACATACTTTCTTTCATGCACATATTTTCTTCTATTCTAATTGCTTTTACAACAATATTAGCTTTTACAAATTCTTCAGCTTGATTAGATTTTATGCCTAACATTCGATAAGTTAAATCAATCCATTGTGATTTATTATTATTGTATTCTCTATTAAATAGCATACATAATTCCATATCAGACATTCCCATGTAGGAATTGATTTTTGATATTATATATTCTTTAAAACTTGTACCACTTAAAACATCAGGATTTTTAATTATTGGTTCATATGTAGTTTTATTTGGTATAATAAAAGTATTAAGTACATATGTCATATATGATGTTTTAAATGAAAAAGCTCTAGGTTTTGCAGGAATATCAGAAAAAGGTTGTCCTCTTCTATTGGAAGAAGAAGAAGATTTTGTAGCAGCTCCTAAGTAAACAGTATCTGATTCTGAAAGTTCATGAGCTTTACCAGATTTTATTTTGCTAATAATAGTTTCATAGTCATCTTTTATTATTTTTATATCTTCTTTAGTTGGTGAAAATAGTTTAGAATAATTTATTTGATAATCTAGGCGATTACTAATACTTTTATTATATAAATAGTATACAAGTAATATTAATTGACACTTATTCCATAGATGGCTTGAAAAGAAATCCTCATGAACTACCTCAAAATAGTCAATCATAGTTATGATTAAACGTTCTTTAGCTGAAATAGAATTATTTTTATTAATTTTATATGGAGTTACTTTAAGCTCTACACCAGCTTTATCAAAATCAGCATTTGAATCATTATTACATTTATAATGAAAAAAACACTCCTCAATTAGTTCACCTAAGCCACCTTTACGTTTTTTATTTTCATGAGATATTCCATAGTCAGAAGAATCTTCATTAATTAATGTGTTATTGTAATCTTGTTCAAGTATGTCAGCAAAAGTTTTACCAATAAGATTTTGTGAATATGCTTCAATGCTTAGAGGATTAGTTTCATCATATTCCCTAGCTACCATAATAATTTCCTCCTGTTAATTGTAAAATTATACATACAATTATACTATAATATGTGTTTTAAGTAATGTATAAATATATATTATTATTAAGGGAAAATAATCAAAAGGAGAAGAATAATATGTGCAATCAAAATATAAGAATAAAAATAGTGAAATTCCTTCAATGGAATGATAAAAATGGATGTTATACTGATGAAAACTGTGATATTGAAGGTGTAGAAAAAATGTCTTATGAAGATGCAGTAAAATATTTCTTTGGAGTTATAAATGAAGATTTCTACTACAACATTACAGACAATATTTTTGAGCTTACATATGAGGATGCAATAAGATATGCAAAAGAAAATAATTTGTATGATAAAACAATCAATAAGCTTAATACATTAATCAATGCAGAAAATCTTGATAATACATTATATAGAAGCTTATTGGATTAAATATTAACGATAAATATATATTATAATAATAGATTAATATAAGTAAAGGTAATACTTAGAGCAATAAGAGCTTTGAGTATTACCTTTTCTATTTTGAGGAGGAATTGAATATGAAGAAATTATACAAAGTTGTACAACTAGAGGAACTAAAAGAAAAATACTCAAAGGAGATGCTAAAAGAAACAGAAGAAATAATAGTACTATTAGATGAAAACTATGGAGCTAATAGAGATGTAGACAAAGATTTAGGTGGTTACATTGCATTATTGGAATCAAAAAAAGATGTTTCGGAAATAAAAGATAATAGTATAAAAGGACTACTTCCAGAGTATACAGATATTATAAAGTGCGATGATGGTATTGATTACTATTCATCGCTTTTTCTATTATCCGATGATTATTCGATTGTAGTATTTTCAACTAAGGAGCTTCATGAAATTCTAATAGAAAAGGAGTTGTAATTGAAATGGCAAAGCAAACTGAAACTAAAATAATAAAGGAAACAAGCTATTGCAAAATCTATAATAAAGTAAGCATAGAAGATGATGATTACTATAGTTGTATAGAGAGGATAGAAGTCAAAGAAAAAAAGCGTGAGGAGATACGATTTGCATTGTACAAAGATACAATAAGAGGAGATAACAGATACATTCCCAAAAGTCTTGATGTAACTGAAATACAACTGTTGGAGCTAATAAAAAAGGCGATACAAAACAAAGTGTTTTCAGATGAATTCATTGATATCCTGAAACAAGAATTGAGTAATAACAAAAAATCCTAATTGCTAAATTAATAGTGATTAGGATTTTTCTATGTAGAGCTTATTAATAGGATAAATTCTACAAAGTTTATTTTACTATAAAAAAGTAGTCAGATGTAATAAAAAATTGATGTTAATAAATAATATTTTCTAAAAGAAAATAGTAACAAGATAATTAAAGGTACTATGACTATTACTGGTGTAATTATTGCAGTATTAGTAGCTAATTATATCTATGAAAATACTATAAATAATGACCAAGAAGAATCTGAAGACAATCAAATTGATTCGGAAACAATACCAGAAAATCATGAAGAAAATACATCGTATAAGTATTATGATACTGCTGATAAATTTTTAGGGTATTATTTCCAACGATTAGAATAAGTGATTTAAGTGATGAGGAAAAACACGAAAATATAGACAGATATAATAGAGAAATAAATGAACTCAAAGATAAATGTAATGATTTGTGGGAAGAAAAGAAATCTTGGTACTGCTCAAATCCAGAGTATGATTCAATGGAAGAAAAAATAAATGATACATTATTTGCAATAAGTGAAAGGGAGAGATATATTGAAAATATAAATATTTCTTTAGATAGTGACAACTATTTTTAATAAACTTGATGTACAAAAAAATGTTATCACTTACTACTGATACGGTGAACCGTACCATAAGTAAATGAAGTTTATAGCCTTAGGCATTGATATAACTTGTCTAAGGTTATTTTTAAACTGAAAATACTGTATCATAAGTAATGATAAATTAACAAAATATGTTATAATAAAATAGAAAAATTTTTAAGTGATAGACAAAATAATAATTTATTTGAAATGTTAGATAAAGTTTTATATAAATAACTTATTGGGGGGATTGAAAATGAAACATATAGATAAATTAAAAGTTGGTAACTCTATTGGTATTTTTTCACCATCATCACCAATAACATATTCATGTCCTGAAAGATTTGAACGAGCAAAAAAATATTTACAAGAAAAAGGATTTAATATTATAGACGGAAATCTTACAGGGAAAAATGATTTTTATAGATCTGGAAGTATTAAAGAAAGAGCAGAAGAATTAAATGAGTTGATTAGGAATCCAGATGTTAAATGTATTATGTCTACAATTGGAGGAATGAATTCAAACTCTATTCTTCCTTATATAGATTATGAAGCATTTAAAAAAGATCCTAAGGTCATAATAGGTTATTCAGATGTTACTGCAATACTGCTTGCTATATATTCACAAACTGGAATAAATACATTTTATGGACCTGCATTAGTTGCATCATTTGGTGAACTACCTCCATTTGTAGATTATACATATGACTATTTTAAAGAAATTATTATAGAGGATATAAAATTTCCTTATAGTTTTAAAATGCCTCAATTTTGGACTGATGAATATATTAATTGGAATACTCAAGATAGAGGAAAAGAAAATAGAAAAAATAGTTGGATAACGGTTTGTGAGGGCGTCGCACGTGGTAGAGTTATTGGCGGAAATTTAAATACAATGCAAGGAATATGGGGCAGTAAATATATGCCTAAAATAAAAAATGGTGATATACTCTTTATAGAAGATTCGTTAAAAGATATTGCTACTATTGAAAGAAGTTTTTCTTTTTTAAAGATAAATGGTGTATTTGATAAGATTTCTGGAATAATACTTGGTAAGCACGAGTTATTTGATGATTTAAAAACAGGTAAAAAACCGCATGAAGTTTTATTAGAAGTTTTAGTTGATAAAAAGATACCATTTATTGCAGACTTTGATTGTTGTCATACACATCCAATGTTTACATTACCTATAGGATGTAAGATTGAACTTAATGCTACGGAAAAGAAAATATCAATTATAGAATAGTAGAATTAATGAAATATTATTTTATAAAGATGAACTCCCTATAAATGTATAATATGTATAAGATGTTATAATTTCTGTCCTAATAAAGCACAAATGACGAATAAAACAAAAAATATAGTCAAGTATGTTAGATATGATGGACCTGAAGGGTTAGGAATTAGAACTACATTTAATAAAAATAAATAAAAATGTTTAATTTATATAAAAATTTGATATAATATAAATAAGAAAAGCTTAGTGCGTCAACACTAAGCAATCTTTAGAACAAAAGCAGATAACCCAAATCTTAGATTTGGTGTTAGTCGCTTTCACAGCGTGCTTATTTTGTTTTAGGGCTATTGGATGAATTAAATAAAGATTTAATTAAGAGTGAAGCACTATTCTTTGTCGGATGGGTGCTTTTTCTCTTTGCCATTAAGTTCTATATGAATACCAAGAAATTTAATCTTGATAACTAACTTTGAATAAAAATGATAACTTAATAATGTACCTAAGTAATGGAGGAGAACCAAGTCCAGATGGAACTGGAGGAGGTTCTCTTCCTTATTTTGTTTTCAGAATAAATTTAAATTATTTTGAGTGACAAGATAAAATTAAAAAATATTTTAGCAAGATATTAATTGGGTAAGCCTTGTGGGTTTTTGCAATGATTTTTAGGAATTAAGGTTTATTTAAGCTTATATTAAAGATTGAAGTTTATTCAAAATATATAATATTAGACAAATAGTAAATCTACTTCATGTACCAAGAGAGATAACTATCAAATTTATTGATATTGAAGATAAATATATAAGTATAGAAATTTATAAAAATGAAACGCTAGTATTTTGTACAAATTTTGAAGATTATGAACAAAGTATGACTAGAATTGAAAAGTTTTTGAGAATAAATAAAGGAGTTATTATGATTAAATTAAAACACATTAATAAATATTATGGTGATTTTCATGTTACCAAAGATTTAAACTTGCATGTAAAAAAAGGAGAGATATATGGTTTAATAGGAAAAAATGGTGCAGGTAAGACAACTATTTTTAAAATAATCCTTGGTTTATCAGATTTTTCAGATGGAGAGTTGTCTATCAAAAACAGTAAGAATTATTCTGAACTATTAACTAATAGAAAAAAAATAGGTTTCTTTATAGGAAAAAACTTTTTTGACTATCTTGATGCAAAAGAAAATTTACAATATTATCGTAAATTAAAAGGTATTAAGGATAAGAAGGAAATAGAACGAGTCCTTAAAATAGTTGGATTGAATACTACTAAAGCAAAATACAAATCTTTTTCAATGGGAATGAAACAACGATTAGGAATTGCAAGTGCATTACTTGGAAATCCAGAGATTCTTATATTGGATGAGCCGACAAATGGACTTGACCCTCAAGGAATTGTAGATATTAGAAATCTGGTAAAACAACTGAATCAGGAATATGGAATGACAATTATTGTTTCCTCACATATATTAGGTGAACTTGAACATACTGCAAATAGATTTGGCATTGTGCATGAAGGAAAAGTATTACGTGAAATTACTCTAGACGATTTAAAAAGTGAATCAGATACTATCCAAATAAGTGTAAATGACATAGATAGAACTAGAGAAATTTTAAAGTCAAATCATATTGAAATTTTAGCAGAAAAATCTTCTACTAAAACTTTAGAAGATTATTACTTTGAACTTGTGGGAGGGAAAATAAAATGATTAATTATATTCTAGCTGATATTCGTAGGATTAGTCGTAAGCAATCATTTATTTATACACTAGGTGGATTTATTGGATTGTTTCTACTAATGATTTTTATATATTATAATCCAACATTTAATCAGAATGCATATCTTGAAAAAACAGATACATTTTTAGGTTTCTTTCCATTGGTTATGGGACTTTCTATTTTTTTATCAATTTATTATGATGATTTTAAAAGCAAGTCTATGCAGATTGCCATTGGATATGGAATTTCAAGAAGTAAAGTTGTTTTAACAAAAATTATTGAAGTGGCTATACTTTCACTCTTATCAGCATTATTGTTGGGAATTGTGATTTTAGTTATTCCAATATTTTTAAAAATGTCTTTATCAAGTAAAGAAATATTTACAATTATTTTAGGCGTTGGCGCAGAAGCATTAAGAATTATTGGATATATCAGTATGTCAACTATATTAGTTTATTATTCACAAAATGCAATGATAGGTACTATATTCTACGTTTTGTTATCATCAAAGACTGTTATGCTAATTTTAGCGACTATTTTAGGGCAAGGTTTTATTATAAATTCAATTGGGGACTTGACTAAATTCATGTATACAATAATTTTATATAAAGAAAAATTATCTTTCATTGAAACAGGAAGTTTTGACTTTTTAATCATAGCAGGAATTTTGGTATATATTGTATTACCTACCATTATTACAATAATAATGTTTAGAAAAAAAGAATTAGAATTTTAGGAGGAATAATTATGAAAAAAATAATAGGAATTATTGCTATAGTAATCATTATATCTGGAGCATTTTGGGCCAAAGGATACTATAATAGTAAATATGTTGTTTCAGATACATATTACACTCAAATACCATTAGATGAAGTAAATGAGGATTCATGGTTAGTTGATAATAAAGGTGAAAAGCAAGAAAAAGGAAAATCATATGATTTAATTGGATTTAATAAAGAAGGAAAAGAAAGAGAAGTTCATTTTTTCAAACGAGGTACTGCTAAAGATTACTATGAACCAGGAACTTATATTAAAGTAGATGTAAGCAAAACTATTGAATTAGATACCAATGTAGTTGAAAAGCATAATGTTCCAGAAAAGGCTCTAGAAAAAATTAGTGAAAAAGGTACTAAGAAATAAATTATTATTTTATTTCTTTGATAAGTCCAAAATGGTTAATAGGTGTCAGCTTTAAGTTGACACCTAATTTTGTAGATATTACTTGGTTAAAGCTACTTTTATGAACAAAAATTAGAGAATATCTTAAGATATAATAGTAAGGCAAATTACCAACTAAAATTCACAATAATGTATATATTACNNGTAATATATACATTATTGTGGTATAATTGTTTCCGGAATAAAAATATATACTAATTTAAGAAGGGGTAGATAGCAAATGAAAAAAAAAGTAATAGCCTTTTTTTGCGGAGTAATTTGCACTCTATTAATAGTAGGGTGTAGTGGAGGCAGTAAAGTAAAAGAATTAACAGATCAGGATACAAAAACATATGCAGAACAAATGAAAGAAGATCCTTTATCTGGAGATATTAACTTGAATGGGGTCAAGTTATCGTTGCCTATTAATGTAAAAACGTTGGCTGATAATGGATTTAAATTTAATGATTATGATCATAAGTCACAAGAATTAGAAAATGATTATTATGTAGATGATATAATAATGGATGATGGAAAAAAAGGTGAGGATACTAGAATTAGGGTAACAATTTATAATAATAGTGGAACAACAGTGAAGTTAGATGATGCTAAAATTGGTGAAATCAAAATTAAAAAAAGTAAAGAACCTTATAAGAACACTGTTGTATTACCTAAAGGTATTACTTTAAATTCAACTTATGATGATGTTATAAATGCATATGGTAAGCCAAAAGTAGATTATATGAATGAAGCTGGTTTTGTTAATTACTTTACAAGCGATATTGGGGAATATGGTCAAAAGATGGAAATTTATTTTGATAAAACTACAAAAGTAGTTAATTCTATAGAATTAAAAAATATACCATATCAGTAATTAGTAAAGATAAAATCTGACATTAGTTCAATAAAAGTTTTTTATTGTTTCTGAGGATATTATAAATAAATGATGCTATTTTACTAAAATAATTGTATAATAATTATGAGAGACTCTCGCTATAAGTATGGGTTTGTTACTTACATATAGCTAGTGTCTTTCTTTGTTTTTTGTAAAGAAATAAATATAAGAGTTTATTTTAATAATATAATTTATGAGGGCAGTGAATTTGTATAATGCCCTAAAAAGGAGAAAAGATGTTATTTAAAGATTTAAATATAATAGAACCAATTCAGAAAGCTTTAACAGAAGCGGGATACACAAATCCAACACCAATACAAGAACAATCAATTCCATCATTATTAAAGGGAAAAGATTTTCTAGGATGTGCACAAACAGGTACAGGTAAGACAGCAGCTTTTGCTATTCCTGTTTTACAAAACATAGCAAAAAATCAAAAGAAATCAGATGAACCAAGAACAATAAAAGCTTTAATATTAGCTCCAACTAGAGAATTAGCAATTCAAATAGAAGAGAATTTTACTCTTTATAGTAAGCATACTAATATTAAAAATACAGTAATCTTTGGTGGAGTATCACAAAAACCCCAAACTAGAATATTAGGTGAGGGAGTAGATATCTTAATTGCAACACCAGGTAGATTACTTGATTTAATAGATCAAAAATATATTGATTTAAGTAATGTTAAACATTTTGTGTTAGATGAAGCTGACCGTATGTTTGATATGGGAATGGTTCGTGATGTTAAGAAAATAGTAGCTAAGTTACCAAAGGTTAGACAAAATCTTTTATTCTCTGCGACTATGCCTTCAGAAGTTAAGAGCTTAGTAAACAGTATTCTTAAAGATCCAGTAAAAGTTGAAGTAGCACCTGTTTCATCAACTATAGATACTATTACTCAAGGAGTATATTTTGTTACAAAGAAAGATAAGAAGTCTTTACTTGTTCATCTTCTTAAAGATGAATCTATTAAGTCATTATTAGTATTTTCAAGAACAAAATATGGAGCAAATAATATTGTAAAAGATCTTGCTAAGACTGGAACTGAGTCTCAAGCAATTCACGGTAATAAGTCTCAAAATGCAAGACAACTTGCTTTAAGCAATTTTAAAGAGGGGAAAATAAGGGTTTTAGTAGCAACTGATATAGCTGCAAGAGGAATCGATGTAGATGGATTATCACATGTTATAAATTATGATTTACCTGACGTACCAGAAACTTATGTACATAGAATTGGAAGAACTGGTAGAGCTGGACATAGTGGTGTAGCAATATCGTTTTGTGATGTTGATGAAAAAAGTGCACTTAAGGATATTGAAAAGACAATAGGAAAAAACATTCCTGTAATGAAGAATGTTGAATTTGAAAGAATAGTTATAACTAGAGAACCAGCTCAAAAGAAAGAAGCAGATAAGAAGACTACTGATGCTAATAAAAAACCAAGAAGAAATTGGTATGCTGATAAAAGAAGAAGCCAAGGCAATGGTAGTCAGCAAGGAAAGAGACAAAGTGGTAGAACTCAACAAGCTAGATAGAATATAAGTATATGATAAGTTTGTTGTAATACATATAAAAATTACCGATAGTTAGAAGAAAAACCTAAACTATCGGTAACTTGTTTTTATTTAGCCTGTTCAGGTATACTTATACATGGATTAATACGTGACTAAAGTATAAACATTTATTTAAATTATTTAATTGGTCCTTCGCTTTTAGCCTTTACTCCGATATCAGCGAAATCTGTAAATAAACCATCTACATTAACTTCAAATAATAATTTTCTAATGAATTGGTCTGCATCTTTAGCGTATTTTGGTAGATCATCTTTACGCACTGTATATGGATGTATTTCAAGATTATTAGCATGTGAATCTTTTACAAAGTTTGCATTAGCAACTAAAGCACTCTTCTTTTGATTTCCGTTTTCATCTAATATTTGATCTGTACATGGGCCTACGCCATCAGCAAATTTTGCAATTTCTTTTAATCCCTTAGCAGAAAGCATGTATGGAACATCATCGCCTTCATTATCTTCCCAATCTGAATGACCTATTAATTGAACTAATTTACATTTAGGGTTTAATGTTTCTTTAAAACTCTTTAAATAAGTTGGGTCAAAACATTGAATATAACATTTAGCATCTTTTTGGTTGTAACCATATTTATCAAGCATTTTTAAAGTGATAGCTCCAATATCATGTCCATTTTCTTTATAGAATTTAGGGAATTTTAATTCAGGATATATTCCCACATTACGTCCTGTACTCTTGTTAAGTCCTTGTATTAATTGAATTTCTTCTTCTAAAGTAGGTACCTCAAAATGAGAACTTCCTAGAGGAAATCTATCTTTGAAAACAGCATTTCCTGTATCAAGGTCTATACGTTCATGCACAGTAAGGTTTTTAATTTCTTTTAAAGTAAAGTCAACTATATAGTATCTTCCATCAGCACGTTTTCTGTTTGGATAAAGCTCAGCTACATTAGTTGTTGTATCTAGATGCGTGTCATGCATTACTACTGGAACACCATCTTTAGTAATATTAACATCTGCTTCTATATAATCTACTCCCATTGCATATGCTAAAGAATATGCTTCTAAAGTATGTTCTGGTAAGTAACCTGAAGCTCCTCTATGAGCAATTATTATTTTATCAGACTTATTAATACTTTGATTTGCTTCTCTTGAAGCTGAGATTGTTGCTGCATTACAGCTCACTTGTCCACAAACAACAAGACCTACACTTAAAACTAATGCAGTAGCTAAAGCTACTAATTTACGTGTTTTTTTCATTAATACCACTCCTAAACGTTTTCATTTAATTCGTAATAATAAAATTAAAAAAGCGCTATTAATAAAGGCAAAAAATGCATCTTTAAAAATAGCGATCAATAAACTCTCTTACTATAAAATATTATTCAATTATGGTTAATATTGCTACCACAATTGAATGATACTACAGATTTAAATTTCTAGCAAGTATCATTTAAGGATTTTTTTACCACAAATTTAGACATTGAATTTTAGTTTTTATATTAAATAATTTATGGTAATAATAAAATAAACCAGTTATTATGTAAATAATTAGTTAATTTATTATTTTTTAGGATAAAAATACATAATAAATAAACTTAAAAGTAATTATTTTACATACAAAATAATAGACTCTTATTAGCGTTTATAAGTTAAATACTTTACATAAAATATTAAATCTATGTTAAATTTCTAAAATTTTACTCAAACCAGTTTAAAAATTTACCACAAAAGGAATATAATTATTTTGGGGTTAAAATCAGATATAATATTTTTATATTAATCTAGGAGATGAAATAATGTTTAATTTTAATTGTAAAGAAGATAAATTTTACCAGATGTTATTAAAATCAGCTGAAATTGTTAATGAAGCGGCTATTGAATTGAGAAAAAGTTTGGAGTGTTTAGATAAGAGAGAGATACAAGTAAAGAATACATCAGAATTAGAAAACATTGGTGATGAATTAGTTCGCACTTTAATTAAAGAATTAAATGATGCATTTATAACACCTATAGACAGAGAAGATGTATATGAAATCATAAAAGAAATGGATAATATTTTAGATTCCATTAATTCAACAGTTCACAGATTTATAATGTTTGATATAACAGAAAGTACAGAAGAATTAAGAGAAATATGTAATATGTTAGTACAAGCTACTAAAGAACTTGTAGTTTTAATGAGTGAGTTAAAAATACATGGCTGTAAATCTAAAAATATAAATACTAAAATCATGAATATAAGTAAAATTGAAAGTGAAGCAGATAAAATATTTAGAAAAACTGTACAGCAATTATTTAAACATGAGAGAGATCCTATAACAATTATAAAGTGGAAAGAAATCTATCAGATTTTAGAAGACACAGTGGATAATTGTGAAAAAGTAGCTAATATAGTAGAAAGAGTTGTAATTAAAAATGCATAGTTCGTTAATTGTAACAATACTAATAATAATTTTTGCAGTAGCATTTGACTTTATAAATGGTTTCCATGATACAGCTACAGCAGTTGCAACTTCAATAACTACAAGGGCACTTACCCCTAAACAAGCTATTATAATATGTTGTATATTTAATTTTTTCGGTGCCTTTATGGGAACAGCAGTTGCAAAAACAGTTGGCGAGAACATTGTAAGCCATGCATCTATACCACAATGGGTAATAATGTGTGTATTAATTTCGTCTATAATTTGGAATTTACTAACATGGTATTTTGGAATTCCAAGTAGTTCATCTCATGCCTTAATAGGAGCACTTGTAGGAGCGGGAATTGCATATACTAGTACTCTTAATGTTGTTAATTGGTACAACCTTTTTCACAGCGTAATTTTATGGTTATTTCTTTCACCTGTGATAGGATTTATAGTTGGATATATATTAATGATAATATTAAATTTTGTATTAAAGTCTTATACGAGAACTGTTGTGAATAAGATATTTTTAAAATTACAAGTATTAGCTGGCGCATTTATGGCATTCAATCATGGTGGAAATGATGCGCAAAAATCTATGGGAATAATAACTATGGCGTTACTAAGTGGTGGATTAATAAGTACATTTGAAGTGCCTACATGGGTAATTTTTATTTGTGCATTATCAATGGCACTTGGAACTTCTATAGGTGGTAAAAAAATAATAAAAACTATGGGAAGTGGAATGGCAAAATTAACTCCTGTAAATGGATTTGCAGCTCAAACTGGTGCTGCTTGCGTAATATTAACAGCAACATTATTTAATGCACCAGTAAGTACAACACATATAATAACAACAACTATAATGGGGGTTGGAGCATCTAAAAGATTTAAAAATGTAAAATGGGGAGTAGCGAAACAAATAGTTTGGGCATGGTTTTTAACTATTCCAATAACAGCAATATTTTCAGCATTGTTTATATTAATAATTAAATTATTTATATAATAATGAATACATAACATACGCAATAAAAATAATTTTATAGCTATATAATTAAAAGTGCTATCTTTGAAATAAAATGTACTCTATGATTTAAATACATTTTATAATCAAAGAGCGCTTTTTTATTTGTTTTAAAAGTCTTATTTTATTTCAATAGACTATAAGTAAGATGAATATATAAAGTTAAAAAAATATTAAAAAAAATCTTTTATTATAAATGAACCATTTTTAAAGTTAAAGTCTCTTATATATAGATGCATCTAGAGAGGCCTTTAAGGAAGGAGATATAAAAGTGAGTGAAAAAGAACTTGTTCAAAAAATCCAGTCTGGTGATATTAACGCTTTAGGCGAAATATTTGAAATATACAAAAGTCAATCATTAAAATATGCATATTTAATTACAGGTAATAAATTTACTAGTGAAGATATTGTACAAGAAGCATTTATAAAATGTTATTTAAGTGCTAAGAGTCTAAAAAATATAGAACAATTTAAACCATGGTTTTTTAAGATTCTAACAAGAATTGCCTGGAAACATGTAGGTAAAGAGAAAAAAGCTTTGCCTTTTGAAAATATTTTTGAAAAAGCAAATGATGAAAGTATTGATAAATCAATTGATATATATATAAGAGACCAAGAGGCAGAAACACTTCATGCTGAAATTGAGCATTTGGATTTAAAGCAAAAAACAGTGATAATACTTTTTTATTTTAATGGATTAACTGTAAAGGAAATTGCAAAAATTATGGGATGCTTTGAGGGAACGATAAAATCAAGGCTTTATACTGCAAGAAAAAAATTAAAAGAAACCTTATCAAAAGATAAAAAGTGTGAAATATCAAAAGCAAAGGAGTGTGAAGTTTAATGGACAGAAAATTAAATGAAAACATAGATGAAAAAATTATAGATTGTTTAAATAAAAAATCTGATGAAATTTCAGCTCCAGAAAATATGTTTTTTAAAATTAGAGCTGGAATTTTAGAGGAAAAAGATAGGGGAGTGTTATTTAATATGAAAATTAGATTTTTAAAAGCGAAAACCATGATAGTAGTAGGCCTTTTATTTATAGCAACAACTGCAACTTGTGTTGCAGCAACAGGAGGATTACACTGGAATTCAAGCAGTTCTAGAATGAATGAAATTAATAAGTTTCCAACAGAAGATGTAGTTAAAAAAACAGTCGGCTATTGTCCTAAATATGTAGATGAATTTTCAAATGGATTTAAGTTTGAATCATTTAACTTTTCAGATAGTTCATTAGAAAATGATAATGGTGATTCAGTTTTAAAAACTAAAGATGCAAATTTCAGCTATAAAAAAGATGGTGCTAGAAAAGATCAAAGTTTATTTTTGGAAGCAACACCTATTAGTGAAGAATATTTTAATAAAGATTCGGAAGATAAAAAAGATATTACTGAGTACAATGGAATCAAGGTATATTACAACAATTTTAAATATAAAGCTGTACCAGTAGATTACGTAGAATCAGAAGAAGAATCAAAGTTAATTCAAGAGGGAACTTTGCAAATTGGATTTGGAGCTGATGAAATTAGTGAATCTAATACACAATTTGTAAGATGGTATGAAAATGGTATTCAATATAGCATTATGAATATGGGGTATGATGATGTTGATAAAGATCAAATGATTGAAATGTCTAAAACAGTTATAAATAAATAACATTAAAAAAGAGAGAGTAGTTTTTAGATTTAGAATGCATTATATTTCAAATGTATTTTAAAACAAATAACTACTCTTTTTATTATTGCAACAACTATACAAAAATTTAATATTATAGAGTTTAATTAATACTATTAAAGAATTTTATATTAGATAATTATATTGATTTAATGTTATAGTAATCTAAATTTAAAATATTTTTATATGGTAAAATTATATAAAAAGTAGTGAAAAAAATAATTTATATTTTGGGTTAGAGGTTAGATTATGGAAAAAAATCAACTTAAGGAAATTAAAAAGCATGGAACTGTAAATTTTCCATGTGCATTTTACTATACAGGAAGTGATTCGGAAGATTTAATCGTGAAACACCATTGGCATGATCAATTAGAGTTAATTCACATGAAAAAAGGTGAATTTCAAGTAGAAATAGATATGGATAAGCATGTTGTACATGAAGAAGCTATTTGTTTTATCAATAGTGAGGAGCTTCATTTTATCAAATCAAATCACCCGTGCAAAGAAAGTGCTATTGTTTTTGATTTAAAAATGCTTAGTTTTGATATGTTTGATTCTATACAAGGCTCATTAATTCAACCATTATTAAATGGTGAATTAAAGATGCCACATTTTATTTTTAAGAAAGAAAAATATGGAGAAGAAATTTTAAAAGAGTATTATGAGATTTTAGACGCATATAAAATAAGTGGACAAATATCACAAAATCCAGAAGGTAATATTGCAGAAAAATTATCATCACAAATAAAAATAAAAGCATCTTTATTAAAAATTTTAGCAATACTATATGAAAATAATTTGCTTATAAAAGAGAATGATAACAATAAAGATTATAGAGTAGATTATATAAAAACAGCTATTTCTTATATTCAAAATAATTATTCAGAAAAGATACATATAAAAGATTTAGCTAAGCAAATTAATATGAATGAACAATACTTTTGCCGTTTTTTCAAAAGGATGATTGGTAAAACGCCTATGGAATATGTTAATGAATATAGAATAAAGAAGGCTAAAGAACTGTTAAGGGAAACTAATAGGCAAGTCATGGATATATGTCTAGAGTGTGGATTTCACAATATGGGGAATTTCATTAAGGTATTTAAAAGGCATACAGGAATAAATCCAATGAAATACAGAAAAGATTTTGGTAATAAAAAGTCATAAAAACGTAACTTTAAATCATTAATACGTAAGAAAACTCAAATTTAAGATTGTATTATATAATTATAGTAAAACAACGAGAGTCTTATGAGGAGGTGAATTTTAGTGAGAGATTTATATGAATTTAAATATTTAAATCTCTTACTAAATATAATTATGATAAAAAAATGGTGGCATGACAAAGTAGCATATCAAATATATCCTAAAAGTTTTAATGATTCTAATGGAGATGGAATAGGTGATTTAAGAGGAATTATTAATAAACTTGATTATCTAAAAGAATTGGGGGTAGATATAATTTGGATTTCTCCAGTTTATTGTTCTCCAATGGTAGACCAAGGATATGATATTTCTGATTATTATAATATAGATCCTAGATTTGGAACAATGGAAGATATGGATGAATTATTAAAGGAAGCTAAGAAAAGAGATATGCATATATTAATGGATTTAGTTGTTAATCATTGTTCAGATCAACATGAATGGTTTAAAAAAGCAATAGAAGATCCAGAGGGAGAATTTGCTGATTATTTCTATTTTAGAGAAGGTAAAGATGGAAATCCACCTTGTAATTGGCGTTCATATTTTGGTGGAAGTGTATGGGAAAAGATACCTAACAGCAATAAATACTATCTTCATTTATTTGCAAAGGAGCAACCAGATTTAAATTGGGAAAATCCTAAACTAAAAAAGAAATTATATGACATGATTAATTGGTGGCTTGAAAAGGGTTTATCTGGATTTAGAATTGATGCGATTATTAATATAAAGAAGGATTTAAGATTTGAAGATTTCCCATCTGATAGAGAAGATGGACTTTGTAGTATGCACAATATGTTAGATGCAGCTGAAGGTGTTGGGGATATGCTTAAAGAATTAAAAGAAGAAACTTTTGATAAGTTTGATGCTTTTACAGTTGGAGAAGTGTTTAATGAAAAAGAAGGCGAGCTTTATAAATTTATAGGCAAAGATGGTTATTTCTCTTCTATGTTTGATTTTAGTATGAACATACTAGGAGAAAATGAAAAGGGTTGGTATGGTTATAGAGATTTTACTCCAAACGAATTAAGAAAGGCGATTTTTGATAGCCAAATAAAAACAGCTGATATTGGATTTAAAGCAAATATTATTGAAAATCATGATGAGCCAAGAGGGGTAAGCAGATATCTTCCTACTGAAGAGTGTAATGATTATAGTAAAAAGATGTTGGCAGCTATATCACTTATGTTAAGAGGAATTCCTTTTATTTATCAAGGTCAAGAGCTTGGAATGTCAAATAATAAATTTAATTCAATAGAAGAAATTGATGATATTTCAACAATAGGTCAATATAATGTTGCAATTGAACATGGCTATAATAATGAAGAAGCACTAGAAATTGTAAATAAATATAGTAGAGATAATGCTAGAACACCATTCCATTGGAATGATAGCAAGAATGCAGGATTTACAGAAGGAGAGCCTTGGCTTAAAGTTAATGAAAACTATAAATCAATTAATGCAGAATCACAAATTGATGATGAAAATTCAGTGCTTAGTTTTTATAAAAAGCTTATAAAATTAAGAAAATCTGATGAATTTAAAGATGCTATAGTATATGGTAAGTTTAAGCCAGCATTAGAAGAGCATAATAATATTTTTGCTTTTTACAGAGAGAGCTTAGATAAGAAGTTAATGTTAGTAGCTAATTATCAAAGAGATGAACAAGTAATTGAACTATCAAGTTATAAGAACGTATTAATTAATAATTATGAAACAGTAAATGTTGAAGACAAGAAAATAACATTGCAAGGATATCAAGTATTAATTTTAGAAATTTAATAGTAATATAAATAGTAGTAAAACTAAGTTTTTAATTATTTATTTGATTATGCTTTAACAATAACACTTAAGAAAATAATCTTAAATTTTAGAAGGCTATAGGGATAAGAAACATCTCTATAGCTTTTTTTGCTATATAACGATGTATATAATTTTATTTAAAAAATCGGCTCTGTTTTAAATATACACTTCTTAGGCATAGATTACACTACGCCGAAATACAGTTTAAAAATTAAAAATTGAAAATCAATAATAGGAAAAAATTTCCTGGGAAATTTCAATATATATTTTAATTCACTACATCATTTTTAACTAAATAGGATGTATCCATTTTCTATATTAATAAAATCTAATTAATATTAAAATAATATAAATATTAAACAGATTTGTTGGTTTAATAGAATATTGTTTTTAGTACAAATCGTATAATTATGATTCCAAAAAACAAATTTTAATGACAAAATTCTATATAATAAAATATAAAAAGTACTTAAAGTATAAACTGAAATTTAAATATATTATAAAAGTTGCCACAATTCGTGAAGTAAATTGGTATAGAAGAAACTAATGAAACCGACTACAATAATGACATAAGGTAGCTTGAGGAGGGAAAAGTTGATTACACTTAACAAGAGACAGAAGGATATAATTAATTTTTTAGAATCAAAAGATGAATATGTAACAATTGATTGTATTGCTAAGTTTTTTGAAGTTAGTTCTAGAACAATTAGGAATGACTTAGACTCTATTGAAGATTTAATGAAAGAATCAAATATAATTCTCGAAAGAAAGCCAAGAGTAGGAATTAAATTAATTCTTAAAAATGGTCAAAATATTCAAGAAGTAATAAATGAACAAGATTATAAAGTTTATTCTTCTGATGACAGAATAACAGTAATTATATTGAGTTTAATTATAAAAGGTAAAGTGACAATAGAAGAGTTAGCTAAGGATGTTGATGTTAGTAAGAATACATTAGTTCAAGATTTTAAATTAGTAACTGCTAAATTAGAAGAATATAATATACAGGTTTCAAAGAAAACATATTACGGAATAACTATAAATGACAATGAAGAAAAGATAAGAAATGTTTTCTTCAGTATATATAGTAAATTAAGTGATGAGCTGAAACATGATATTAAAAAGAGATTAATGCAAGAAACAAACTTAAAAAATTCTTTTATTAAGGAAAAAATAGAGAAAGTAGAAAAAAACATAGGCACAGTATATTCTGAAGAATCAATAGAAGAATTAGAGATTATAACTTTACTATCAATAAATAGATATAATAATAATTTCAAAATTGATTATTCTGAAAAAGAAAAAAGCAGTTTAATAAGAAGAAGAGAATTTAGTGTTTTAAAAGAAATCTTAAGTTTAGATGATTTAGAAATATGTTATTTATTGAAAATATCTGATGGATCTAGAAGAGCTGTTGGAGGAGAAGTAAATAATATAACACAAGAAATATTAGATGAACTTTGCAAAACTCTTAATATAGACTGTAGTAATGATTTAGAATTTACAAGCCAAATAGCAATGCATTTAAAAGTAGCAATTCATAGAATAAAAAACAATTTAGTTATAGAAAATCCTATGTTAGAAGAAATAAAATACAAGATGTCTTTCATATACCAAATAACTGAAACTATACTATCAAGCAAAGAAGACATCATAGGTGTAAAGTTCCCAGAAGAAGAAATAGCATATATGGCAATGTACTTTGATGCTATATTTGAGAGAAATATAAAATCTAAATTTACATATAAAATTTTACTAGTATGTAATGGAGGACTAGCAACATCAAGTCTTTTAAAAGTAAGAATAGGGGCTATGCTTCCTGAATTAGAAATAAAAAATGTATGTAGATTAAAAGATCTTGATAAAGAACTTGAAAATACAGATATAGACTTTATAGTAAGCACTATTCCAGTTAAAGCGGATAAATACAAGGTTATAAAAGTAAACCCATTATTAGATAATAGCGATGTAGATAAAATTAAAACTGAAATTTACAATAAACGTTATGAAAAAAATTGTGAGTATTTAATAGATTTAGTTAAGAGTGATAATGAAAGTGAAATAATTAAGTTATTACCACAAGATGTTACTCAATTAGATGTAGATATTGATGACTGGAAAGAAGCTATAGAAGTAGCAACAAAACCATTAGTAAATAAAAATAAGATAACTAAAGATTATTCAAAAGAAATTATAAAAGTTGTAGAGAACTTAGGCAATTACATGGTGTTTATACCTAAAGTAGCATTTGTTCATGCTACACCAGATAATGTTTTAGAAAATTCTATGGCATTATTAACTCTTAAATCAGAGATACAATTTGGCAGTAAGAACAAAGTTCCAGTTAAAGCTATGGTTGTATTAGCAAATAAAACTGAGAATATGAATTTAGTAAACTTATTAGAAATAATTACAAAAGACCAGAATATAGAAAAACTTAAAAATGCAGCAAACTATGATGAAATAAAAAGTATAACTTAGGAGAGGTAATATAAATGCTAGTAAAAGTTGTTGATAGAGTAGAGGATTATAAAGAAGCTATAAAGCTTTCTTGCGATATATTAGAAGAAAACGGAATTGTGGAAAAAAGATATTATGATTCTATATTAAAAAAGATAGAAGATCTTGGCCCATATTTTTGTATAGCTGATGGGGTAGCAATGCCGCATGCAAGACCAGAAGATGGAACTTTAAAAGAGGGTGTTAGTGTTGTAAAACTTAACAATCCGGTAGATTTTTTAGGAAAAGAAATAAATGTGTTTTTTACACTTTCTGCAAAGGACAATGACTCACACTTAGATTTATTAAGAAAAATTGCAGAAGTTTGTATGAATAAAGAAAAATTAGATATAATAATAAATTCAAAATGTGAAAAAGAAATCAAGGAGGTACTTTAATTATGAAAAAGATTATGGCAGTTTGTGGATCAGGTTTAGGATCAAGTTTTATGGTGGAAATGAACATTACGGATGTATTAAGAGAATTAGGCGTAGATGATCAATATGAAGCAAGTCACACATCTTTAGCTGACGTAACAGCATCAGACGCAGATATATTTGTAACAGGAATAGATTTAGCAGATAGTGCAAGTCACTTACCAGAACTTATAGTTTTAGACTCTTTATTAGATAGAGATGAATTAAAGAGAAAGATTCAAGAAAAAATAGGTCTTTAAAACAAGTAAAGTGGTAATTTAAATTACCACTTTACCAAAAAATAAATATGTAAATTATTAAGCTTAGGAGGAATTATAATGGGTGGTATTTTAAAGGTTGCAGTAGACTTTTTATCAGAACCAGCAGTATTAATAGGTATTATAGTTTTAGTTGGATTAGTACTTCAAAAGAAACCAGCTGATGCAATAGTAAAAGCTACATTAAAAGCAATGGTTGGATTTGTAGTTATAGCATCAGCAGCAGGCGTAATCGTTGGATCATTACAACCATTTGGAGTTATGTTTGAAGCTGGATTTAATATATCAGGGGTTATACCTAACAATGAAGCTGTAGTAGCAATGGCTATGGACAAGTTTGGAACAAACACAGCTTTAATTATGACTTTTGGTATGATAGCTAATATAATAATAGCAAGATTTACAAAGTACAAATACATATTTTTAACAGGTCATCATACATTATTTATGGCATGTATGATAGCCGTTATATTAGGATCAGCTGGAATGAGTGGAGCTCACTTAATCTTCACAGGTTCATTAGCATTAGGTCTTATAATGATCTTATCACCAGCTATATTACAACCGTTCATGAAGAAAATTACAGGAAATGATTCTGTTGCACTAGGTCACTTCTCAGGAATTGGTTATGCAGTATCAGCTATAATCGGTAAATTAGTAGGAAAAGGTTCAAAATCAACAGAAGAAATGAAAGTTCCTAAATCTCTAAGTTTCTTAAGAGATTCAGTAGTTTCAATTTCGCTTACAATGTTAGTATTGTATGTTGGGGTTGCTATAGCAGCAGGTCCAGAATTTGTAGAAACAGAGTTGTCAGGTGGAAAGAATTTTATAGTTTATTCAATGATTCAAGCATTAACTTTCGCAGCTGGATTTATATTAATCCAAAATGGTGTTAGATTAGTACTTAATGAAATAGTTCCTGCATTTAAAGGAATTTCAACTAAGTTAGTTCCTAATTCAAAACCAGCATTAGATTGTCCTATAGTATTCCCATATGCACAAAATGCTGTATTATTAGGATTTATCTTCTCATTCTTAGGTGGAGTAGTATCAATGTTAGTATTAGGAGCATTAGGATTAGTAATCATAATCCCAGGTGTTGTTCCTCACTTCTTTACAGGAGCTACTGCAGCAGTATTTGGTAATGCAACAGGTGGTAGAAGAGGTGCTATGATAGGTTCATTTGTAAATGGAGTTATGATTTCATTCTTACCAGTAGCATTATTACCTGTACTAGGAAACTTAGGTTTTGCTAACTCAACATTCTCAGATGGTGACTTTGGAATAGTTGGTATATTCCTTGGTAAAGTTCAAGAGTTTGTTGGAGGAGTAGGATTAACTGCAACATTACTTGGAATAGTTGCTATAATGATAGGCTTAACAATGGTAAGCAAGAAAAAAGAAGCATAAAAAAAGAATAAATATATAATAAAAAAATGAGGAATTTAATTCCTCATTTTTTCAAATATAAAATTGGAGGTAACAATCTATGAATAAGCAACATTTAGAAAATATATCAAAAGAATTAAGAAAAGATATTATTGAAATGATTTATGAATCAGGTTCAGGACATCCAGGTGGATCTTTATCAATAATAGATATAGTTACATATTTATATTTTGAAAAGATGAACATAGATCCTAAAAATCCTAAATTAGAAGGTAGAGATAGATTTATTTTAAGTAAAGGTCATGCTGCACCAGCACAATATTCAGCTCTAGCTAAAAGAGGATTCTTTGAAAGAGAAGAATTAAAGAATTTAAGAAAATTAGGATCATTTTTACAAGGACATCCTGATGCAAAGAAATGTCCAGGCGTTGAAATTTCTACAGGATCTTTAGGACAAGGATTTTCAAATAGTTGTGGATTAGCTTTAGCATCTAAAATGGATAATAAAAGTGAAAAGATTTATGTTGTCTTAGGCGATGGAGAGATACAAGAAGGAATCGTTTGGGAAACAGCTATGGCAGCTGCTAAATTTAAATTAGATAATTTAGTTGCCATTGTTGATAAAAATGGAATACAACTAGATGGAAGAACATCAGAAATAATGGATGTAGATCCACTAGGCGATAGATGGAAAAGTTTTGGATGGAATGTTATAGAATGTGATGGACATAATTTTGATGAAATAGATGAAGCATTTAATAAAGCAGGACAAGTTGAAGGAAAACCTACAGTAATAATAGCTCATACAATCAAGGGAAAAGGTATATCTTTTATGGAAGACAATGTTGCATGGCATGGTATGGCTCCATCAAAAGAACAAAAAGAACAAGCTGTAATTGAATTAAGTAAATAGTAGGAGGAGAAAGCACATGAAAAGAGCAACTAGAGAATCATATGGAGCAACTTTAGCTCAATTAGGAAATGAAAATAAAAATATAGTAGTATTAGATGCGGATCTTTCAAAAGCTACTAAATCAGAAATTTTTGCAAAAGCACATCCAGATAGATTTATTAATGTTGGTATAGCTGAACAAAACATGATTGGAATGGCAGCAGGTCTTGCCAGTGGTGGAAAAATACCTTTTGCTACTACTTTTGCAGTTTTTGCAGCAGGTAGAGCATTTGAAGTAATAAGAAATTCAGTGTGTTATCCAAATGTTAATGTTAAAATAGCTGCAACTCATGCAGGAATAACAGTAGGTCCAGATGGTGGATCGCATCAAGCAATAGAAGATATTGCACTTATGGCATCATTACCTAACATGGTAGTTTTATCACCAGCTGATGATATTGAAGCTTGCAAATGTATTAAAGCAGCTGCTGAAATTAAATCACCTGTTTATATAAGATTAGGAAGAATTGCATTAGATGATATATATACAGAAGATTATGATTTTGAGATAGGAAAAGGAAGTACTTTAGTTGAAGGAAATGATGTAACAATAGTTGCAACTGGAATAATGGTTCATAAGGCATTAAAAGCTGCTGAAGAACTTAAAGCAGAAGGTATAAATGCTAGAGTTATAAATATTGCAACTATTAAACCAATAGATGAAGAAATAATAATAAAAGCAGCTAAAGAAACAAAGGGAATTGTAACAGTTGAAGAACATTCAATAATTGGTGGGTTAGGTGATAGAGTAGCAAGTGTAGTTTGCGATAACCATCCGACTATGGTTAAGAAAATAGGGGTTAATGATGTATTCGGAGAATCTGGAGATCCAGATGGATTATTAGAAAAGTATGGATTAACTATTGAAAACATTAAGAAAGTTTCTAAAGAGTTAGTAAAATAAAGTTTTATAATTTGTTGATATTATAGTATAGAGTTTAATTTATAAATTTTTAAAATAGTTTCCAACATAAGCTTATTTTTATACTGCAATATCATAATTTAAATTAGCCATATTAGTTTATAAAATTTATATATTTAAAGTAAGGATGTATCAATATTTTGTTTTGATATGTCCTTATTTTTTGTATATAGAATTTTATATTATAGGGATGATTATAGGTATGTCATAATTAAATAAAAATTTTATAGATATAAATATATTTAAATATTGCTCGATATCTTAAAGTAGAGGTAAATGTTTAAATATATTTATATTTTTTATTATTATTTTGAATATATATAATCAAAATACAATATTTGGACAATATGTACAAATATTGATATAATTTAATATAGAATACTTAGATTGTTTATTTTTGTAAATTTTGGTTATTGAAAGGGTATAGAATTATGACAATTATAGATATTTTGGAAAAAAAATATTCAAGTAATCCATCAGTTATAAGATCATTAGAAATTATTAAAGATAACTTTATAAACCTGGTTAACGATAATTATGAATTAGTTTTAGATGTAAAAGGACAATTAAAAGTAAGAATTCCTAGTCTACAAAATAGAAATGAATACGAATATAATGACATAAGTGATTATGAATATCCATTAGTAATGTGTATGAGAATTTCAGAGATAAAAAATAAAGATATATACAAACATATAATATCTCAATTTATTGAGTTATATAAAGATAAACTAGATGTGTTTTTTAAGGATGTATCTACAGTAGACAAATTAGTAAGTAAGATAAAGGATACTAAAAAAATTATAAACTTTATTACATATATATCAATATTTGTAGTAATCTTTTCATCAATATCTTTATGCATATTCTTAAATTTATCTAGTACAATGAGATATGTAATAATAATAGCAATTATAGGATTCTTTTTAACTATGATAACTGTGCAATTCACTAAAGAAGAACGAGTAAAAAGAATAGTGGATGGGTATATAAGTGTAATAAAGACAGATTGGTATCAAAAAGAACTAAATAAGCAACATGCTTTTTTCTGTCATCTTATAGAATAAATAGGCTATGTTTTAGCAGGGGGTTGTGAGATATAGATAAGTCCAACTTCAATGTAAAATAATCTATTGTAAATATTAACACATATTTTAAAATAGGGTCAATAAATAAAAAAGAGCTATTTTCAAATTTTAAATAATAATTTTGAAATTAGCTCTTTTTTATATTTCTTTTTTAATATGGGTTTTATAAAATGAAAATTTAAGTACACTAAAATAGCAAAAATTTTTTCTACTATAGCTGAGATTAAAACAATTGATATTTTAAGAAAAAGAAAATAATATTTAAATATTGATATTCTTATTATTGGAATTAAAGCAAAATAAGTATAATATATGTATAAATAAGAAATTTTCAAAGAAGGGTAAATAGGAGATACAATGAGAAACGTTACTTTAAAAGATGTAATAATAATAATGCAAAGGGCATTTAATGCAATGGACAAAAGATTGTTAGACCATGGAGAAAAAGTATCATATATATTATTGAAGCTATTGCAAGCTGATGGAAGTTATACTGATGATGAGGTTTTAAAATTATGCACAGTAGCAATATTTCATGATATAGGGGCATACAAAGTTTCAGAAAGAAATAAACTTATAGAAATAGATTCAATAGCGCCAATAAATCATGCTATATATGGTTCATTATTTATTAAATATTTTTCACCTGTATCTGAGATGCATAAAGTGGTACTAGGTCATCACTTTACAGACACAGAGATTAAAGAAAAAAATATTAAAGATATGCCAAATGAAGCTCTATTAATGGGATTGGCAGATTATATTTCATTACTTCATTTAAAGCATAATAAAATAAATAAATCATTAATTATAAATAGAACAAAAGCATATAAAAAAGAAAATATAGATTTATATTTAAAAGCTTTAGAAACAACAGATTTTAATAAAAAGCTTGCGGATAACACATATAAAGATGAGTTAATTGAATTTTTTGATAAGAAATATATTAGTAGAGAAGAAATCATAAATTATATAAAGATGTTAACATATGCAATAGATTTTAGAAGTGAGATAACAGTAAAACATACTATAGTGGTACAAGCTATGAGCTATGAAGTAGCGAAATTGATGAATTTTGATGATGACTTGTGTATAAAAATTAAAATTTCAGCTATGATTCATGATATAGGAAAGATAGCTACTCCTATAAATATTTTGGAGAAGCCAGGAAAACTTACAGATGAAGAATTTGAAATCATGAAAGATCATGCTATTATTGGATACAAAATATTAAGTAATTTGGATATAGATGATATTAGAGATATAGCTATGGCTCATCATGAGAAATTAGATGGAACAGGATATCCATTTGGTTTAAAAGGTGAAGAAATATCAAGAGAAGCTAGAATAGTAGCAATTGCAGATATTTTTAGTGCACTAATGGCTGTTAGAAGTTATAAAGATGAATTTAGCAAAGACAGAATAGTTGAAATACTTAAAAATATGGCAAATAGTAATAAAGTAGATTACAACATAGTTCAATTAATTGTAGAAAATTATGATTATATAGTTGAAAGAGTAAAACAAGAAACTGATGATTTAATAAAAATATATGAAGATATAAAAAATGAATATGTTGATTTGTTAAACAAGTTATTATAAAGGAATGTTAAAAAATAGAATAAAATAAAAGTTTATTACCAATAATTAAAATAAAATTAAAATTTATGTATATAGAAAGAAAAGAAGCTAAAAATAATTCTAACAAACAAATATAAAAATTGGAGGTTAGAATTATGATAAAACAAGTTTATAGTTTTGATTTTAAAAAAGAAATAGAAGATGGGACCACAGTAGTGAACTTTTATTCAAATTTAGGAAGTCCTTCTAAGTTAGTTGCGCCTGTATTTAATGAGGTGAAAGATGAAGTAGCTGATAAAGCAAAATTTTTGAAAGTAAATGTAGACGAAAGTAGAGATTTGGTAAACAAATATGATATTCCTTCAATTCAATCTATTATGATATTTAAAAATGGTAAAGAAGTAAGCAAATTAAATGGATTTTTACCTAAGGATGTATTAAAACAAAATATAGAAGCTAATTTGTAAAAAACAGCTTCTTATTATATTAATATAATAAGAAGCTTAAATTTTTGTATAAAAAATTATAAAATTTTTTAAGGCTGAATAAATTTAATTTTAAATAGTATATGATAGAGCTACATTATTTATATGTGTTGACATAAAATTTATATAATTATAATATTATTTTAATAGATTTAATTTGTTAAAATTTAATTTTGATATTTTAATTTGAAATTTATATATATTAAGAATAGGAGAATTTTATGAGTAAATATGATTGCATTAAATTAGAAAATCAAGTTTGTTTTTCTTTATATGCAGCTTCTAGAGAAATAATTAAATTATATAAGCCAGTTTTAGATAAATTTAATCTTACATATACTCAATATGTTGCAATGCTTGTTTTGTGGGAAGATGAGAAAATTACAGTAAAAGGCATTGGTAAAAGATTGCATTTGGATTCTGGCACATTAACACCGTTATTAAAAAAATTAGAATTTATGGGATTGGTTAATAGATATAGAGATAAAAATGATGATAGAGTAGTTATTGTTGAATTAACTGATAAAGGAAGACAGTTAAAAGAGGAGATAGTTACTGTTCCTAATGAGATGTGCTGTAAAATAAATATATCTCAAGAACAAGCTAAATCTTTAAAAGAAAACTTAGATAATTTATTAAATAGTATTAAATAGTGTAATAGGGGATATTTCTAAAAATAGAATTTATTTTGGAAATATCTTTTTTTGTACAGGAAATTATAGAGATGGACAGACTTTAGAGTAAGTAATATCAATAGGTTTCAAGAAAAGTATAGAGTAGATACTTTATTTCTTATCTTTCAAAAATGTAATTTAAATGAAAGATATATAGATATGTGATTTTAACTACATTGTTTATAATACTGTCTATAAGAATGTTTGGAGTGATGTAATTGAGTACGATATTAAAAATGGATAAGATTGAAAAATATTATGGAAATAAGGATAACATAACAAAGGCAGTAGATAATATAAGTTTTAATGTAGAAAAAGGTGAATTCATAGGTATAATGGGACCATCAGGTAGTGGAAAGACAACATTATTAAATTTAATTTCTACAATAGATAATGTAACAACAGGAAGTATAACAATAAACAATAAAGATATTACTAGATTAAAACTTAAATCTTTAGAAGATTTTAGAAGAGATGAATTAGGTTTTGTATTTCAAGACTTTAATTTATTAGATACTTTAACAGCATATGAGAATATAGCATTAGCATTAACTATTCAAAATAAAAGAAAAAGATCAATAGATTCATTAATAAAAAATGTAGCAAAAGAATTAGGAATAGAAGAGATATTAAATAAATATCCATACCAAATATCTGGAGGACAAAAACAAAGAGTTGCGTGTGCAAGAGCAATAGTTAAAAATCCTTCATTAATATTAGCCGATGAACCAACAGGAGCATTAGATTCTAAATCTTCAAGAATGCTTTTAGAGTCATTTGAAAAGTTAAATAGTAATTTAGAGGCAACTATACTTATGGTTACTCATGATGCATTTACAGCTAGTTATGCACATAGAATTTTATTTATTAAAGATGGAAGAATATTTAATGAGTTAATTAGAGGTACCGATACAAGAAAAGAATTTTTTAATAGAATAATTGAAGTTGTAACTCTTTTAGGGGGTGACTCTAGCGATGTTTTTTAAAATTTCTAAAAACAATGTAAAAAGAAGCTTTAAGGATTATGCAATATATTTTTTAACACTTACTTTTGGTGTATGTATATTTTATAGTTTTAATTCTATAGAATCACAAAAGATGATATTTTCTCTTAATGGTAGCCAAAGTGAGATTATGACATTAATAAATAATTTTATTTCTGGAATTTCAGTTTTTATTTCTTTTGTATTATGTGGATTAATTTTATATGCAAATAATTTTTTAATAAAAAAGAGGAAAAAAGAATTTGCAATATATATGACTTTAGGAATGAAAAAATCTGAAATATCTAAGATTTTAGTTTTTGAAACATTTATTATTGGATTGATTTCTTTAATTATTGGATTATTTATAGGTGTTATCTTATCACAGGGATTATCAGTATTTACCGCCAAGATGTTTGAAGTACCTATGATAGATTATAAATTTATAATCTCAGGATCAGCAATATTAAAAACTATATTGTATTTTAGCATTATATTTATATTTGCAATGATATTTAATGTAACTATTATTTCTAAATATAAATTAATAGATATGATTAATTCACCTAAAAAGAGTGAAAATATTAAAATAAGAAATAATAAATTTAATATAATATTGTTTATATTATCAATAATTATACTAGTGTTAGCTTATTACTGTATTAATAAAAGTGGATTAAATATTAATGATATTAGATTCAAGTTAGCTATATTATTAGGTGTTATTGGAACTTTTATGTTTTATTTTGGATTAGCAGGATTTATTTTATATATAGTAAACTCAAATAAAAATATATATTTTAAAAATTTAAATATATTTGTAAGCAGACAAATATATAGCAAAGTAAATACTAATTTTATATCTATGAGCTTAATATGTTTAATGTTATTTTTTACGGTAACAATATTATCTACAGGGATTAGTCTTAAGAACACAATGGAAAAAAGCTTAGAAGCATCAACTCCCTTTGATGTATCTGGATATATGTTTTTACAAGATGATAACAAAATTGAAAATATGAAAGACGCACTAAATGAAATTAACTTTAACTTTAATGAAGGTGAAAATATAGAATTTTATAATGAATATAGAGTTGAATTTAATATCAATAATTTATTACAGGATGTAGATGATTCTACTAAAAAATTATTACAAGATGGACCAAATGAAATAAGTTTAGTGAAAATTTCTGATTACAATAATATATTAAAATTAAAAAATAAAGAATGTGTAAGCTTAAAAGATAATGAAGTAATAATAACTTCTAATTTTAATGATTTAGAAAAATCATTAAATAAGTTTGTAAAAGAAAAAAATAAAATAAGTTTAAATAATAAGGATTATAAAATATATAATGAAAAAATTTTCAAAGAAGCTTTGAGTAGTTCAACTTTATTAGGAAATATATTTACAATAATAGTTCCTGATAATGTTTTAGAGAATATTAAACCTAGTGTAGCATATTTTAATGTAAACTATCCTAAAGATAATAAAGAATATTTTGAAGAAAAATATCATAAGTTTTTCAAAATGTTTACTGATTCTAATAAATCAGTTGGAGAAGATAGTATATTTATTTTAGGAGATACTAAGACTGATATATATGCAACAAATAGAGGAGAATCTACTTTAATAATATATGTAGGAATATATATAGGAATTGTATTTTTAATATCTAGTGCTGCAATTTTAGCATTACAACAATTATCTGAAATAAGTGAAAGTTTAGAAAGGTATAAATCACTTAAGAGAATTGGAGTTCCTAAAAAAATGATAAATAAAACTATACTTGTTCAAGTATTTATATATTTTATGATTCCGCTAGTTTTAGCATTAATACATTCAGTAGTAGGAATACATGTTGTTAATGATTATATAAAGTTTTATGGTAAATCTGATATAGGTATAGCATCTATTTCTACAGTAGCATTAATACTAGTTATATATGGTGGATATTTTTATACAACTGTTGTTGCATATAAAAATACGATAAACAACGCAAAATAAATTAAAACAAGTAACTACTTTAGATAATAAAATTTTATTTAAGGTAGTTATTTTTATAGAGATAGTACGATATTAAACTTGAGAACAAAAAAATATATCAAAAAAGGAGAAGTATCATGTATAAGATAATGATAGTCGAGGATGATGTTACTATAAGAGATGAATTAAAAAATCTTCTTAATAGATATGGATATGAAGTTGGTATTACAGATGATTTTTCTAATGTAGTGAATCATATAGAGCAAAATAATTATGATTTAATTTTACTTGATGTAAACTTACCATTATTTGATGGATATCATATATGTAGAGAAATAAGAAAAAATTTAGATATACCTATAATTATAGTTACAAGCAGAAATAGTGAAATAGATGAACTTATGAGTATGAATTTAGGTGCAGATGATTTTATAACTAAACCATATAATACACAAATACTATTAGCTAGAATATCATCAATTTTAAAGAGAACTTATAAAAAGAATGATTCATCTGAAATTTTAAAGTATAAGGATTTAACTTTGGACTTGTCTAATGGAAGTATTAGTTATAATAATGAATATTGTGAACTTACAAAAAATGAATTAAAAATTCTAGCTTATTTAATAAAAAATCAAAAAAGTATAGTTTCTAGAGATATACTAATGGAAGCACTATGGAATTCGGATATTTTTGTAGATGATAATACGCTTTCTGTAAATGTAACAAGATTAAGAAAAAAGCTTGAGGATATAGGAATAAAAAATGCGATAGAAACTAGAAGAGGATTAGGATATATAATGCCATGAGTATATTAGAATATTTAAAAGATAGATTACTTTATTTAATAATAAACTTTATATTATTTATAAGTATAATTAGTGTAATGATAATTTTAAAAACACCACTAGTATTAATTTTTATAACATTTTTAATATGGTTTTTACCAATAGGAATATATTTTGTTATAGAAGTTTTTAAATATAAGAAATTTTATGATAATTTAAATGGTGTGATTGAAAAGCTAGATAGAAAATATTTATTGTCAGAACTTATTGAAGAGCCAAATTTTATTGAAGGACGACTTCTTTATAATATATTAAAAGAAACAAATAGAGATATGAATGAGGAAATAAAGAAATATAAAAATGCTCAAATAGACTATAGAGAATATATAGAAACTTGGGTACATGAAATAAAAACACCTATAGCATCATCTATGTTAGTTATAGATAATAACTTAAATGAAACTACCAATAAAATAAAATATCAAATTAAGAGAGTAGAGGAATTTGTAGAGCAAGTATTATATTATTCAAAGATAGGTGAAGTAAGCAAGGATTACATAGTTAAAGAATTTAATATAAAAAAGGTAATTAATAAGGTTATAAAAAATAATTCTAGAGATTTTATAACTAAAAAGATATCCCTAGAAATAAATGATTTAGAAGAGAATGTATATAGTGATGAAAAATGGATCTATTTTATACTTAATCAGATAATAGGAAATTCATTAAAGTACTCTAAAAACAATAATGCACAGATAAAAATTTATTCTTTAAAAAATAATCATAATGTAACCTTAGTTGTTGAAGATAATGGTGTTGGAATAAATGATCAAGATATAGATAAGGTTTTTGAAAAAGGTTTTACTGGAGAAAACGGAAGAATATATGGAAAGTCTACAGGCATGGGACTTTATATTTGTAAAAAGCTTTCAGAAAAACTAGGGATATCTATAAATATTAATTCTTTAAAAGACCAAGGAACTAAAGTAAACATCATTTTCCCAATAGGAAAGTTAACTTATATATAAATTAAACATTGTGCTGGTGTTTAATTTGAATTAAAAAGAAGAACTGATAGATTGTGTGTTTCACAAGTAGGTTTTATAAGTACAATATAAAATACTAAAAATATATATTTAACAGGGGGAACACATTAGATGTGCTTATAATTAAAGCTTATTAATGGAATAAATATACAATTAATAGCTCTGTTTAAGTATTTAATATAGTAATTTCAATAGAAAGACTCAGTAAAGTAGTAGTATACAATAATAACTTATCCACGTGTGTCAATATTAGGATAAATTAATTAAAAAGAGAAATAAAGAGTATATTAAATATAATTTATAAATATGAATTGATTTGTTATAAATATATATTATGGATGATGTTAAGATAAAACACGTCGCTGAGAGATGCGGCAAACAAGTTAAAAAGAAGTTAAGAAATTAGATTTCAACTGATTAAAAAACTTGTTGACAGAAAAGAAATTAAATGTTATAATAATTAAGTCGCTTAAGGGTGACACGATAAAACAAAAGTTGACAAGAAAGTCAACAATGAAAATTTGGTCTTTGAGAATTGAACAGAAATCAAGAA